>NZ_JBXAGJ010000009.1:0-211745 GCF_058794035.1 Roseateles sp. GW835-FHT13E02 | reverse complement strand
TCTGACTTGGCGCTTCTGTCTGAACGAAGCGAACGCAGGGAGCGAAGTGAGTTATGCGCCAGCCCCGAGGTGCGAGCCGCGCAGGGAAGTCGGCCCGGCAGGGCCGACCCCGGAACCATGAGCCCGGTGGCGGCACGGGCTGCAGGGCCTCACGAGCAAAACCAAAGACAACTTCGTGCCGAATCCGGTCCTGCGTCCGACCTGAGCGCTGCTGAAGCCCGTGACCTCATGGCCCCGAATCGGGCGGGGCGCTTTGCTGTTGGCGCTTCTTGATCAGCACCTCGGTCAGTTCCAGCAGCTTGGCGGGGCTGAAGGGTTTGGCGAGGAAGAAGTTGGCACCGGCTTCGAGGGCGCGAGTCTTGGTGGCTTGGCCGGCGTCGGCGGTGAGCATGACGATCAAGGCCTGGGCGAGCTTGGGGTCGGCGCGCATCTGGCGGCAGACCTCCACCCCATCGATACCACCGGGCATCATCACATCGAGGTAGACCAGGTCCGGCTGCATGGTGCGGGCCAGGTCCAGGGCCAGGCTGCCATTGGGCGCTTCGTAGAGCTGGTGGCCAGTGTCTTCCAGGGCCCAGCGGATCAGTCGGCGGATGTCGGCTTGGTCCTCGACGATCAGAATCTTGGCTTTCTTCATCGCGCGGGCGGAATCCTCGGCTGTGTCACCGACAAGCATATCGCCTGCCGGAAACTTTTCCCGTGCAGGACTTGGCATTGGCGCCACTGTCCCCACATGCTCCCTCCTAGAATCGAAACGCTCGCCCCTGAACCGCCGCATTTCCGGCCCGACCCGAGACCCTCGCACATGGTTCCCCACCTCACCACCGCGCTGACCGGCCCCATCAACGAGTTGGAGCAGCGCATCCTGGAATCCATGCCCGCCATCGAGCGCTGGTTCCGCCTGGAATGGATGGAGCACACACCGCCGTTTTACACCTCGGTGGATTTGCGCAACGCCGGCTTCAAGCTGGCACCGGTGGACACCAACCTGTTCCCCGGGGGCTTCAACAACCTGACGGCAGACATGCTGCCGCTGTCGGTGCAGGCCGCCATGGCCGCGATCGAGAAGATCTGCCCTGAGGCCAAGAACCTCTTGCTGATCCCCGAGAACCACACCCGCAACACCTTCTATCTGAGCAATGTCGCCACGCTCAAACGCATCTTCACGCAAGCCGGCTTGAACGTGCGCCTGGGCACGCTGGACCCGGATGTGACTGAGCCGACCGCGCTGAACCTGGCCGATGGCTCCAGCTTGACGGTGGAGCCCCTGGTGCGCAACCGCGGGCGCCTGGGCCTCAAGGATTTCGATCCCTGCACCATCTTGCTCAACAACGATCTGTCCGCCGGCGTGCCGCGCGTGCTGGAGCATCTGCATGAGCAGTATCTGCTGCCGCCCCTGCATGCGGGTTGGGCGTTGCGCCGCAAGAGCCAGCACTTCAAGGCCTATGAAGAAGTGGCCAAGAAGTTCAGCAAGCTGCTGGGCATGGACCCCTGGTTGATTCATCCGATGTCGGTGCCGGTCGAAGGCGTGGACTTCAGCGAAGGCCAGGGCCTGGAAGCCCTGCAAGCGCAGGTCGACCTGGTGCTCAGCAAGACGCGCAAGAAGTACAAGGAATACGGCATCAACGAGAAGCCCTTTGCGGTGATCAAGCCCGATGCCGGCACCTACGGCATGGGCGTGATGACGGTGCGCGATGCCAAGGAACTGGTTGACCTGAACCGCCGCAGCCGCAACAAGATGAGTGTCATCAAGGACGGCCAGGAAGTGCACCAGGTGCTGGTGCAAGAGGGCGTGGTCACGCACGAGCGCGTCAACGACGCGGTGGCCGAGCCGGTGGTCTACATGATGGACCGCTACGTGGTGGGCGGTTTCTACCGCATCCATGCCGACCGCGGCGCCGACGAAAACCTCAACGCGCCGGGCTCCAGCTTTGTGCCCCTGGCCTTCGCTCAGAGCTCGCAGCTGCCGCGCCCGGGCGAGAAGCCCGGCGCCAGCGCGCCGAACCGCTTCTACATGTACGGCGTGATCGCCCGCCTGGCCATGCTGGCGGCGAGCTATGAACTGGAAGTCACCGACCCCGAAGCCGAGGTGTACGCCTAATCATCACGGCTGAGCGCAGGCTCAAGTCAGCTTCTGGCTGGCCTCCAGCATCAGCTGCTTGAACCGCTCCACCACCTCGCTCTGCGGCTCGCGCAGATGCCAGAGGGTCAGGTCGGCCAGACCCAGATCAGCCTCCAGGGGCAGGATCTTGGCGATGCCATTCTGCGCCGCCAGCTTGGCCACATGCTGGGGCAGCAGGGCCAGGATGGGCATGCGCTTGAGCAGGCTCAGGGTCAGCATGACATCGCCGGTTTCCACCAGATTGGTGGGCAGGGTTTGGCCCATGTCATGCCAGAGCCGATCCTGCAGGCTGCGCGAGCGGGTGCCGGGCAGGGGCCAGATCCAAGCCTGCTGATTGAGTGTGTCCCAGCCCAGCTTGTGGCTGGTCTTGGCCAGTGGGTGCACGGTGCTGATGGCCGCCACCTCGGGCTGGGCGATCAGGCACAGGGGCTCCAGATCGGGCGGCGCCTCATGCGGGCGGATGCGCGCCACCACGAGATCGAGCCGGCCTTCACGCAGCTCGTTGATCAGTCCGGTCAGGGCATGGGTGCGCACGCTCAGGGTGATGTGGGGGAACTCCAGCTTCATCGCTGCCATCGCGTCCGGCAGCACCTGGGGCAGGGCGGCATTGGTGGCGCCGATCAGCAATTCACCCGAGGCACCGCGCACGATGGAGGCAATGTCGCCGCCGCCTCGATGCAGGTCGGCATCAAGTTTTTTGGCCAGCTGGATCAGCCGTTCGCCCAGTGCTGTGGCGCGCAAGCTGCGTCCGCGACGCACGAACAGGGTTTGTCCTAGGCCTTGCTCGATTTCGCTCAGCGCCTTGCTGACCGCGGGTTGGGTGACATGCAGGGCATCGGCCGCTGCGCCCAGGCTTCCCGCCTCAGAAAGCGCTTGCAGCACCCGCAAATGACGCAGGCTCAGGCGCTTGCGAACAAAGCTGTCAGCGGCTTCGGGGGCGATGGGCTGGGCCTTGGGCGCGCTGGAGATAACCATTTTTTCACTTTAACAAACCTTTACTCATGTCGATTTTGTGACGCGCTTCTATGGTTGGCGTGAGCCCTGACGCCAGGCCGCCAAAGCCTGGTGCCAAGCCACCCATCCCATCAAAAAACCGTTGGAGAGTCTTCGTGCAACAGCAGCGTCATCACCTCATTGCCCTGGCCGTTTTCAGTTTGGCCGCGTCCGTTCAAGCCCAAAGCTCTGGCACAACAAGCGCGCCTGTGGCCTCGACTGAAAAGCTGGAGCGCATTGAAGTGACGGGCTCGTCGATCAAGCGGGTTGACAAAGAAACCGCTTCGCCAGTTCAAATCCTGAGTGCTGAAGACATTGCGCGATCGGGCGCCTCCAGCGTCGCCGACCTGATGCGTTTGCTGCCTGCCGTGACAGGTGGCGGCCAGGTGGATTCGACGTCCACCAGTTTTTCTGAAGGCGTGGCGACTGTCTCCATGCGCGGCTTGGGTTCCGCGTCGACGCTGACCTTGATCAACGGCCGCCGCATGGCTGCCACGGCAACCGCCAATCCCAACGCCGGGCAGTCGACGCTTTACAACCTGAACAGCATCCCCTTGGCCGCGATCGAGCGGGTTGAGGTGCTCAAGGATGGCGCCTCGGCTGTCTATGGCTCGGATGCCATCGCCGGCGTGGTCAATTTCATCCTGAAGAAGGAGTACCAGGGCCTGGAAGGCAAGCTGAGCACTTCGGGTGCCACGTCCGGAGGGTTCACGTCCTCCACCGCCAGCTTGTTTGGTGGTTTTGGGGATCTGGTGCAGCAGCGATTCAACGTGATGGTTGGGCTGGACCTGTCCCGCCGCGGTGAAACCCCTGTCAGCCGTTTGGATGGCATTTCGTACGAGGAGTGGCAACTCGCTTCGACCTCGGCCACCACAGGCTTGCCGGGGGACATCTATCGTCCGGACAGCGCCATCACATTCGCCCCCAACTTCTGGCGGGAAACCGGGGTCGGGACCGGCGCATACAACACCACGACTCCTCTCGTGCCCAAGTCTTGCCCGGCCCCTTCTCAGCTCAGCACCACGATTCTGGCCAACGGGGCGCCAGCCTGCGCCATGGACACCAGCATCTACGAGCGCTTCACTGATCCGTCCAAGAGCGCCAAGCTGTTTGCTCGTGGCAACTTCTGGATTTCCGAGGACCTCAGCGCTTCGGTCGAAGCCGCTTTCTCTCGGATCGAGAACTCATACGTCAGCTCATCGGGTTTCGCCACCTTGGGTTCGGGCCTGAGCGAATGGTTCGATCCCAAGGGCAACCGCCGTACCTTCCGCCATGTGATGGCGGCCAATCACCCGGACAACCCTTTGTTCCAGGCTGATCCGAACAACAAGCTGCGCGTGCTAACCAGTGCGCGGCTGGGCGACATTCCGCGCGACAGCCGCGTGAATCAAGACGATGTGCGTTTGGTGCTGGACCTCAGTGGCAGCCACTTCGGCTGGGATTGGAACGGCGGAGGCCTGTACAACAAGTCCAAGCGGGAGGAGGTGGAAACCGGCATGATCCATTCGCTGAAGGCTCAGGCTGCTTTGGACAAGTACCGCTTTGGCGGACAAAACAGCCCGGAGCTACTGGCTCAGATCAGCCCGACATCGACCAACACCGGCGAGACCAAGGTTTCGATCCTGAACTTCAAGGGCAGCCGTGAGATCGGGCGCCTGGCTGGTGGCATGGCAGGCCTGGCCTTGGGTCTGGAACATCGTCGCGAGAGCATTTCCATGATCCCCGATGCCGACCTGGATGCCGGCAACTTTGTCGGCCGGGGCGGCTCCAAGGCGAATGGTTCCCGTCAGGTCTCGTCGGCCTTTGCCGAGGTTGTGGCCCCGGTTCTTCAGTCTCTGTCCTTGGAAGCGGCCGTACGTGTCGACAAGTACAGCGACTTTGGCAACTCGACGACACCGAAGCTCGGTTTCAAGTGGACGCCCATGAAGACCTTCGCCGTCCGCGGTACGGCGGCTTCGGGTTTTCGTGCGCCCAGCTTGAGTCAGATGTCCGAGTCTTCGGTCACGAGCTTCCAGTCCATCGGAACCTGGCGTGACGCGTTGCGCTGCCCGCTGGGCACTGATGGCCTGCCTGCCAAGATTCCTGGCGCTACCGGCTATGACTCCCAACTGGCAAATGAATGCAATCGCAATGCGAGCAGCGGCAACTCGCGCACGATTGCGGCCTTCATTGTGGCCAACCCGGCGCTCCGCCCTGAAACCTCCCGCAGCTACACGCTCGGCTTGGTGTTCGCTCCGTTTGATTCGCTCAACGGCACCTTTGATGTGTACCAGATCACTCGCAAGAACGAGGTGGATCGCCTGAGTTCCAGCGATGTGCTGCAGCGACTGTATGAAAACGGTGATCTCAGCTACGCCAACGATGTGATCCGCAGCGCCGATCCAACGACGGCCTTGAAAGATGCGCAGGGCAAGGTCATTCCCGGAACCGAGCGCATTGCCCTCGTCAAGCGCAAGTACCTGAATCTGGGTCAAACCCAGGTGCGAGGCGCCGATCTTGAGTTGACGCATCGAGCCACGTTTGAGAACGGCGGGCGCTTGAATTCGAGCTTGTTCCTGGGCTATGTGCACAGCTATCGTTTCCAGCGGGACAAGGGTCTGCCGATGGTCGACATCAACGATTCCATGGCTGATGATCTGCCGAAGTACAAGGCGCGCGTCAACGCCAGCTACAAGCTGGACAAAGTGACGGTCACGGCCGCTGTGAACTACCTCCACAGCATGGGTCTGCCGCGCTACAACACCCTGACGGGCGTGCGTGACACCTGCAACCCAAGCTACGCAGCAAGTGCCAATCAGATGGCAGCCCTGGGTGGTGATTGCCGTGTCGCTTCCTTGACGACGCTGGACCTGGGCATGGGCGTGCAGCTGACGAAGGGCTTGAACGTGCGGGCCACGGTGCTCAATGTGTTCGACAAGAAGGCGCCTTACTCGCCCACCTTTGACCTGTATGGTTGGGACAAAGGTCAGCACAGCGCTGCGGGGCAGAGCCTTTCTCTGAGCGCGAGCTACAGCTTCAAGTAAACCGACCTTCGATCGACCTGTCGATCAGTCCCGAACGCGGCTGTGGCCGCGTCGGTTTCAGGGGCGCTGCGCAGGCAGCCGCCCCTTTTTTTGTTGTTGAGGGTCTTGAACCATGGGGCTGCATTTCAAAACCCGGTCTTGTTTCGCCGCTTTGCTGTGGCTGGCCTTGGGCTGTCTGGCCCCGGCCGCGGCCCGACCCTTGTTGCCGCCGCCCGGCCTGCAGACCGATGGGCTGCCAGCCTTGGAGCGGGTGCAGGCAGCGACCCGCGCCGAGGCGCCGGTGCAGCGCTTTCTCGGCTGGCATCCGCAGCGGCGCGAGATGCTGGTGCTGGCCAGCGCCGGCGGCAGCCAGCAGCTGCACCGCCTGGCCGAGCCCGGCGCGCGCCCGCAGCCGCTGACCGGCGGCCGCGAGCGGGTGGACAGCGCGCAGTGGGAGCCGCAGCGCGGCGAGTACCTGGTGTTCAGCCGTGACCGCGGGGGTGATGAGGCCTTCCGGCTCTACCGCCTGCAGCCCACCGATGCCAGGCGGGACGCACTCGCCGAGCCTCTGGCGCTGACGCCAGACGGCGCGCGCGTCAGCGCTTTTCAGTTCCTGCCGCAAGGGCAGGGCTTGGTCTATGTGCTGGACCAGCTCGATGGCCGCCGCAGCCCGGCGACGAGAGCGAGTGTGGACGCCGAAGGCGATGAGGAGGCGGATTCGGCCGCGTCGCCATCGGCGCAGCCCAGCGGCACCCGCAGTGCCCGCAGCCAGCTGTTTTGGATGGACCCGCTGCGGCCCGAGAGCGCGCGCCTGCTCGGCGACAGCGTCGGTGGCCGCTACACCGATTTGCGCGTCAGCGCCGCTGGCACGGTGGTGGCCCTGCACACCCGCCATGGGCGCAGCCAGACCCTGCGCTTCGATCTGGAAGCCGCCGTCCCGCCCGGCGGCCAGGCCCTGGGCGCCCCTGGCGGCGCCGAGCTGCGCGAGGACGATGTGCTCTTGCAGCGCCAGGCCTTGGGTGGCGACTTTCGCCAGCTGGTGCTGCTGCGCTTGAACAGCGGCCAGCGCCAGGCGGTGAAGCTGCCCGCCTTGGCCGGCGATCTGGAAGCCCTGGCCGTGCCGCCGCCGGGCAGCGCCATGCCTCTGGCCCTGGTGCACAACGAGGGGGGCGTGTCGGTGCTGCGCCTGGCGCGGCCGGGCAGCGAGCCGCCGCTGCAGCGGGTGGCGGCCGAGCTGCCGGCCGGCGTGATCCAGGGCCCGCAGTGGCACCCGCGCCTGCCCTTGCTGGCTTTCAACCACAACTCGGCGAGCAGCCCGGGGCGCATCCTCAGCTGGTCGCCGGAGGACGCCGGCCTGCAAGCCTGGTCGGGCCGCGAGGCCGAACCAGAGGCCGGGGTGTGGTTGCCCGAATACGCCCCGCTGCGCTGGCAGAGCTTTGACGGCCTGGAAATCAGTGGCCTGCATGTCGCACCGCCGCCTCAATTCAAAGGCCTGCGGCCGGTGCTGATCAGCATCCACGGCGGGCCCAGCGCGCAAGCCCGGCCCACGCACCTGTCGGGCAGCCTGCGCTACCTAGTCGAGACCCTGGGCATGCACCTGATCCTGCCCAATGTGAGGGGCTCCGAGGGCTTTGGCCAGCGCTTTCTCAAGCTCGACAACGGCCGCCAGCGCGAGGACGCGGTGCGTGACATCAGCGCCTTGCTGGACCTGATCGCCGCCCGGCCCGAGATGGATGCGCGGCGCGTCATCGTCTCGGGCGGCAGCTATGGCGGCTATATGTCGCTGGCGGTGGCCACGCGCGAGTCGGCCCGCATTGCCGGCAGCATCTGCCGCGTCGGCATCGCCAACTTCGTCTCTTTTCTCGAGAACACCCAGAGCTACCGGCGCGACAACCGCCGCGCCGAGTACGGCGACGAGCGCGACCCGGATATGCGCGCTTTTCTGCAGCGCATCTCGCCCTTGAGCCGAGCGGCGGCGGTGCGCAAGCCGCTGTTCATCATCCATGGCCGCAACGATCCGCGCGTGCCCTACGGCGAGGCCACGCAGATGGTGGCGGCGGTGCGGGCGGCCGGCACCCCGGTCTGGTTCCTCACGGCCGAGGACGAGGGCCACAGCTTCAGCCGGGCCGAGAACCGCGACTTTCTGTTCAGCGCCACCGTGGCCTTTGTGCAGCAGGCGCTGGCGGCGGTGCCGCCTGATGCCGAGCCGGATGCCCAGTCTGTGGCAGCCGATGCCGATGTTTCATCAGCTTTGACGCAGCGCAGCAAAGCAGGCGCAAAATAGCGCTTTTGGCTCGCCAGCGCCGCACGCGCGCTGCAACAACACGTGAGTTCTTCCAACACGGCCCGCTCGCCCTCCGCCTTGGCCGGCCTGACCCTCGGTGCTCTGGGGGTCGTCTACGGCGATATCGGCACCAGCCCGCTCTACGCGCTCAAAGAAGTCTTCCACGGCGGCCATGTGGCCACCACGCACGACAACATCCTCGGCGTGCTCTCGCTGCTGTTCTGGACGATGACCATCATCGTCTCGCTCAAATACGTGCTGCTGATCCTGCGCGCCGACAACAACGGTGAAGGCGGCCTGATCGCCATGCTGGCCCTGGCCACCAATGCGGTGAACAGCAGCCCGCGCCTGCGACGGGTGCTGATGCTGGTGGGCTTGTTCGGCACCGCCATCTTCTACGGCGATGCTGTGATCACACCGGCCATGACGGTGTTGGGCGCGGTGGAGGGTATCGATGTCTACGCGCCGCAGCTGCATGACGCCATCCTGCCCATGACCTTGCTGGTCTTGGCGGGCTTGTTCGCCGTACAGCGATTTGGCACCGGGGGCATTGGCAAGGCCTTCGGGCCGGTGATGCTGCTCTGGTTCGCCGCGCTGGCGCTGCTGGGCTTGCCCCATGTGATCGCCAACCCACATGTGCTGGTGGCGGTCAACCCGGCCTATGCGGTGGCCTTTTGCCTCGAGTACAAATGGGTGGCTTTCGTGGCCCTGGGCGCCGTGGTGCTGGTGGTGACGGGCGGTGAGGCGCTGTATGCCGACCTGGGCCATTTCGGCAAGAAGCCCATCCGCATCGCCTGGTACGGCATCGTCATGCCCTCGCTGGTGATCAACTACTTCGGCCAGGGCGCCATGCTGCTGGTTGAGCCCGAGGCCGTGAAGAACCCCTTCTTCAACCTGGCTCCGGCCTGGGCCGAGATACCGCTCTTCATCCTGGCCACCTGTGCTGCGGTGGTGGCGTCTCAAGCCTTGATCACGGCCGCCTTTTCGGTCACCAAGCAGGCGGTGCAGCTGGGCATCCTGCCGCGCATGCGCATCCTGCACACCTCCGTGCGTGACACCGGCCAGATCTACGTGCCCTTCGTCAACTGGGGCCTGTTCGTCTTCATCGTGCTGGCGGTGGTGCTGTTCGGTTCGTCCAGCAAGCTGGCTGGTGCCTACGGCATCGCGGTGACCATCGACATGACCATCACCACGGTCATGACCTTCTTCGTCATCCGCTACGGCTGGAAGTACCCGCTGCCGCTGTGCCTGCTGGCCACCGGTTTCTTCTTCATCATCGATGTGATCTTCCTCGGCTCCAACCTGCTCAAGCTGTTCGCCGGTGGCTGGTTCCCGCTGATGATTGGCATCGGCATGTTCACCCTGATGCTGACCTGGAAGCAGGGCCGACGCCTGCTCAGCAGCAAGCTGCGTGAGGACGCGATCGACCTCAAGAGCTTCCTGGAGGCGGTGTTCCTCAGCCCGCCGCAGCGTGTCGAAGGCACGGCGGTGTTCCTGTCCGCCGAGGCCGGTGTGACGCCCAACGCCTTGCTGCACAACCTCAAGCACAACAAGGTCCTGCATGCGCAGAATCTGTTCGTCACGGTCAAGCACCACGAAGTGCCCTGGGTGGGCTTCGACAAGCGGGTCCATGTGGAGCCGCTGGGCAATGCCTGCTGGGCCGTCAGCCTTCATTTCGGCTTCAAGAACGAGCCTGACGTGCCCTATGCGCTGAAGATGCTGGAGCAGAACGGCGTGCATCTCGACGAGATGGAAACCAGCTACTTCCTCTCGCGCGACATCGTCATCCCGACGATTGGCAGCGGCATGGCGCTGTGGCGCGAAAAACTGTTCGCCAGCATGCACCGCAACGCGGCCGCCGCGGCCGACTTCCTGCACCTGCCGACCAACCGCATCGTCGAGCTGGGTTCCAAGGTCGAGATCTGATCGCAGTGCCGGCCCGTGCGGGCCGGCTCGGGGCAGCACCCCTCAGCCCAGCGCCAGCCGGCTGAAACCCTCGCGCCCCAGGCGCAGCACCATGCCCTGGGGAATCAGCTCCCAGCCTTGCTGCTCGTCGGCCAGGGGCTCGGAGGCCACGACCAGGCCGCGCCCACCCTCAGCCTCGCTCGCTTCGCGCATATAAAGCGTGGGCGCGCGCTTGTCGCTGGAGAAGCGGAAGGCGTGCACCTGCTCGCCATCGGCCAGGGCGGCGGCAAAACGCAGGGGCTCGTGGATGTGCAGCACCTGCATCATGGCCAGGGTTTCGTTGAGCACCTGGTTGACCGCATCGGGTACCGATTCGCCCATCTCCACGCGGGCCATGATGAGCAGAAACAGCAGCTCCGAGTCGGTGGCGCCCTTGCGCTGGGCGTAGAGGTGGTCGGGCAGGCGCGCTTCCATGGCGCGGCGGATCTGGCCGTAGCCGCCGATCTGGCCGTTGTGCATGAAGAGGTAAGGCCCGTAGTGAAACGGGTGGCAGTTCTGCCGCGCGATGCCGGTGCCGGTGGCGGCCCGCACATGGGCAAAAAACAGGTGGGAGCGCACATTGGCGCACAGGGCCAGCAGGTTCTCGTCCGACCAGGCCGGCATCACCTCGCGGTAGACGCCCGGGGTCTGGCGCTCGCCATACCAGCCGATGCCGAAGCCGTCGCCATTGGTCACGGCCTTGGCCTGATCGGCGCGCAAGGACTGTCGCACCAGGGAGTGCTGGGGCTTGCACACCAGCTCGTCGAGAAAGATCGTGTCACCGAGGTAGGCAAGAAAACGGCACATGGCGGCAGTGGCGTCAAAGTCCGGTCTTGAGCTTGCCACAACAAGGGCGTGGGCAGCCCGCTATGCTGCGGGCATGCAGACAAAAAACGACTGGTTCCGGGATCTTTCCCTGTCCACGGCGGTGGCCGGTTTTGTGGCCGTGTTGGTGGGCTTCACCAGCTCGGTGGCCATCGTCTTCCAGGCCGCGCAAGCGCTCGGCGCGACCCCGGCCCAGACCAGCTCCTGGATGTGGGCCCTGGGCCTGGGCATGGGGCTGACCAGCCTGGGCCTATCCTGGTGGTCGCGTCAACCGATCCTGACCGCCTGGTCCACGCCCGGAGCGGCATTGTTGGCCGCCACATCGGGCCTGAGCATGCCGGAGGCGGTGGGCGCGTTCCTGTTCTGCCCCGCGCTGATCCTGCTCTTCGGCCTGACCGGCTGGATCGAGCGCCTGATGGACCGCATCCCCCTGGCCGTGGCTGCGGCCTTGCTGGCGGGTGTGCTGGCTCGCTTCGGGCTCGATGCGGTGCTGACGGTCAAGAGCGCGCCCGAGCTGGTGCTGGTCATGGCCGCGGCCTATCTGCTGGGCCGGCGTTTCTGGGCCCGTTACGCCGTGCCGGGCGTGCTGCTGGCCGGCGTGGCCGTGGCGGCGCTGCAAGGGCGCTTGCACCTCGATGCCGTCGAATGGGCCTGGGCCGCGCCGGTCTGGACCGCGCCAAAGTTCAGTCTTGCCGCCCTGGTGGGGGTGGGCCTGCCGTTGTTCCTGGTGACCATGGCCTCGCAGAATCTGCCCGGCGTGGCGGCGCAGCGCGCGGCAGGCTACCGCACGCCGGTTTCGGCCAGCATTGCGGCCACCGGCGCAGCCAGCCTGCTGCTGGCGCCGTTTGGCGGCTATGCGCTCAATCTGGCCGCCATCACCGCCGCCATCTGCATGGGCCGCGAGGCCCATGAAGACCCGGCCCGGCGCTACACCGCGGCCATGGCGGCCGGCCTGTTCTACATCGCCCTGGGCCTGGCGGGCGGCGCCGTCGTCGGGCTGCTGGTGGCCTTTCCGCGTGAGCTGGTGGCGGCCGTGGCCGGCCTGGCCTTGCTGGGCACGATTGCCGGCGGCCTGCACAGCGCCCTGGCTGAGCCTGAGCATCGCGATGCGGCCATGCTGACCTTTCTCGTCACGCTCTCGGGCCTGAGCCTGCTGGGCATTGGCGCGGCCTTCTGGGGTGTGGTGGCCGGCTCTGCCGCTCTCGCAGTGCAGAAGCTGCGCAAGACCTGACCCCGATTTTTTTTTGACCCTTTTGTGTGAGTGCATCCCCATGAAACTGCTGTTCGTTGCCGATCCCTTGGAGTCCTTCAAGATCCACAAGGACACGACTTTTGTGATGATGCGCGAGGCCTTGCGTCGTGGCCACCAGATCTGGGCCTGCGAGCCGCAGGATCTGGTCTGGCGCAGCGGCGGCCGCGTGGTGGCGCGCCAGGCGCGCGCGATTGCGCTGACCGGCCAGACCTCGCCCTGGTTTGAGGTGCTGGCCACCCAGGAGCTGGTGCTGGCCGAGACCGACGCCATCGTCATGCGCAAGGACCCGCCGTTCGACAGCGAGTTCTTCTACGCCACCCATCTGCTGGGCCAGGCCGAGCGCGAGGGCGCGCGTGTCTTCAACAAGCCGGCCGCGCTGCGCGACCATCCCGAGAAGCTGGCGCTGATGGAGTTTCCGCAGTTCTGCCCGACCACCTTGGTCACGCGCAGCGAGGCGGCCATCCGCGCCTTTCATGCCGAGCAGGGCGACATCATCCTCAAGCCGCTGGACGGCATGGGCGGCATGGGCATCTTCCGCGTCGGTGCCGATGGCCTCAACCTGGGTGCCATCATCGAGACTCTGAACAAGGACGGCGCCGAGACCGTCATGGTTCAGCGTTATCTGCCCGCCATCAAGGACGGCGACAAGCGTGTGCTGGTGATCGGCGGCAAGGTCGTGCCCTTCTGCCTGGCGCGCATTCCGCAGGGTGGCGAGGTGCGCGGCAATCTGGCGGCGGGCGGCAAGGGTGTGGCCCAGCCCATCAGCGCGCGCGACCGGGAGATCGCCGAGGCCGTCGGCCCGCTGCTGGCAGCACGCGGCCTGCTGCTGGTGGGCCTGGATGTCATCGGTGAGCACCTGACCGAAGTCAATGTCACCAGCCCGACCTGCTTCCAGGAAATCTTCGACCAGACCGGCTTTGACGTGGCCGCCATGTTCATCGACGCGCTGGAGAGCGCGCTGGCAGCGCCTGCGGGATGACGCCGCCCAAAAACAAAAGCACCGTGCAGCCTGGGCTGACGGTGCTCGTGGCAGGCGAGTGAAGCAAGGCGGCCTCAAGCCGCCTGCGTTCAAGCGCGCTTGCTGTTGCGGCGGCTGTAGGCCAGGCCGCCCAGGGCCAGCAGGGTCAGGGCTAGGGAGGCGGGCTCGGGGACGTTGCTGGTCTTCAGGTTGTCGAAGTAGACGCTCTTGGACGAGATCCAGCTGGCGTTGAGCAGATTGCGCTCATTCAGCTGGAAGGTCTGGAAGCCGGTCCGGCGGTCCAGCTGGACGGTTTTCTTGGCGTGGCTGCCGTCGGCGTAGCTGAAGCTGAAGTCGATCGAATAGTCGCTGAACACCGAGCTTGGCAGGTTCAGGTATTCATCCAGATCGATGCTTTCGAAGTTGAAGCTGTGGCCGTCTTCGCGGGCCAGGGTGGTGGTGCTGGCGTTGAAGACGTTGTAGGCGAACACATTGCGCTTGTTGCCACGGCCCGATGCGTCGCTCATCAGGCAGGTCTCCAGGGGCTTGCGGCCGGACTTGATGTTGGCGCAGTCATTGCTGACCGTGAAACCCTCTTCGGTCACGGACTTGACGGCCTTGCGCAAGGTGTTGGCGCTGAAGTCGCTGAAATCGACGGTGGTGACTGGCGCAGCCAAGCTGGCGGCGCTGCTCAGGCTAAGCAGGGCACTGAGGGCGAGAAGACGAAAGTTCATGGGGATCCCTGGTATTCAGGTGGTATTGGTGCAACGCCGCGAATCCTAGGGATGGCATGCCGAACGGGCCATCGTGTAGCTGCGGGGGGTGTGTTGAAATCCGTGATCCAGTTCACGAAGTCCAGGGGCGATCCCCCGTGAATTGGTGAGCTGTCCGGAGGCCCCGGGTCCGGATTTGCACATGCAGCAAAACGCCAACCGGCGTTCGCCAGCAGACCCGGTGCCGCGCGTTTATGCTGCGGCAGCCGTACCGCCCCAGTTGCCCTCCCCCCGCTTTTTTCAGGAGCCCCCACATGATCAAAACCCGTGCCGCTGTTGCCTGGAAAGCCGGCGCCCCTCTGAGCATCGAAGAGGTGCAGCTGGACGGCCCGCGGGCCGGTGAAGTGTTGGTCGAAATCAAGGCCACCGGCATTTGCCATACCGATTACTACACGCTCTCGGGTGCCGATCCGGAGGGCATCTTCCCGGCCATCCTGGGCCATGAGGGCGCCGGCGTGGTGCTGGAAGTGGGCGAGGGCGTCACCTGGCTCAAGCCAGGTGACCATGTGATCCCGCTCTACACGCCGGAATGTCGCCAGTGCAAGTTCTGCCTTTCGCGCAAGACCAACCTCTGCCAGGCCATCCGCAGCACCCAGGGCAAGGGCCTAATGCCCGATGGCAGCGCCCGCTTTTCGATCGACGGTCAGCCCATCTTCCACTACATGGGCACTTCGACCTTCTCCAACCACATCGTCGTGCCCGGCATCGCCCTGGCCAAAATCCGCGAGGACGCGCCTTTTGACAAGGTTTGCTACATCGGCTGCGGCGTCACTACCGGTGTGGGCGCCGTGCTGTTCACCGCCAAGGTGGAGGCGGGCGCCAATGTGGTGGTGTTCGGCCTCGGCGGCATCGGCCTGAATGTGATCCAGGGCGCCAAGATGGTGGGCGCCGACAAGATCATCGGGGTCGACATCAATCCGGGCCGTGAAGCCATGGCGCGCCAGTTCGGCATGACCCACTTCATCAACCCCAAGGAGGTCGGCAACGTGGTCGACCACATCGTGCAGCTGACCGATGGCGGCGCCGACTACTCCTTCGAGTGCATCGGCAACACCCAGGTCATGCGCGACGCGCTCGAGTGCACGCACAAGGGCTGGGGCCGCTCCATCATCATCGGCGTGGCCGAGGCCGGCGCCGAGATCAGCACCCGGCCCTTCCAGCTGGTGACCGGCCGCAAATGGGAAGGCAGCGCCTTCGGCGGCGCCCGCGGCCGCACCGACGTGCCCAAGATCGTCGACTGGTACATGGACGGCAAGCTCAATATCGACTCGCTGATCACACACAAGCTCAAGCTGGAGCAGATCAACGAAGGCTTCGACCTGATGAAGCGTGGCGAGTCGATCCGCGCCGTGGTGGAGTTCTGAGCATGGCCGAGCTGCAAGCGCTGGAGCTGCTCAGCGAGCATGGCTGTTTCGGCGGGCGTCAGCGCTTTTACCGCCATGCCTCGGCCGAGATCGGCCTGCCCATGCGCTTTGCGCTCTTCCTGCCGCCCGAGCCGAAGGCGCTGCTGGTGTTTCTGGCCGGCCTGACCTGCACCGAAGAAACCTTCACCATGAAGGCCGGCGCCCAGCGCCTCGCCGCCGAGCTGGGCCTGGCCCTGCTGATGCCCGACACCAGCCCGCGCGGCGCGCAGCTGCTGGACGAGGCCAAGGATTGGGACTTCGGGGTCGGCGCGG
The DNA here is from genome assembly GCF_058794035.1 of Roseateles sp. GW835-FHT13E02. Lineage (NCBI taxonomy): Bacteria > Pseudomonadati > Pseudomonadota > Betaproteobacteria > Burkholderiales > Sphaerotilaceae > Roseateles > Roseateles sp. GW835-FHT13E02. Next base: position 195,916 of record NZ_JBXAGJ010000009.1, on the reverse strand, counting down.
GCTTCTACCTCGATGCCAAGCAGCAGCCCTGGGCGCGCCACTGGCGCATGGAGAGCTATTTGATGCACGAATTGCTGCCGGGTGTGCAGCGCGAGTTCGGCCTGGCGGCCGAGCGCACCGGCATCTTTGGCCACTCCATGGGCGGCCACGGTGCTCTGGTGCTGGCGCAGCGCCATCCCGGCGCGTTCCGTTCGCTCTCGGCCTTTGCGCCGATTGCCGCGCCCATGCAGTGCCCCTGGGGGCAGAAGGCGTTTCAGGGCTATCTTGGCGGCGATGCGGCTGATTGGGCGGCCCATGACGCGACGGCCTTGATGCTGATGCATGCCAAATCACGGCGGCCGCAGTTCCCGGGCGGCATCCTGATCGACCAGGGTCTGGCGGATCGTTTCCTGGCCGAACAGCTGCACCCCGAGGCCTTCGAAGCGGCCTGTGCCGTGGCCGGGCAAGCCCTGACCCTGCGCCGCCATGCCGGCTACGACCATGGCTATTACTTCCTCGCCAGCTTCGTGGACGATCACCTGCACCACCACGCCAAGCAGCTCTGTGCCTGAGGGGGGGCGCCGCATGCCGAGCCCGGCGCGGGCTCGCTGCGGGCTCAGGTTTTTTTGCGTCCCGGCTCGGCGCGCTGAGGGGCCGGGGGCACCAGGGCCGCTATGGTGCCTGCGTCGCTGGGCTTGGCCGGTGCATGGGACGCCTGCTTGGGCTTCTTGGCTTCTTTGTTGCCGCGCTGACTTTTGGTCATGGGGTGTGCTCGCTGAAAGGGGTTGAAGCAACCCCGGGGTGAATCGAGGCCTCAGCATGCGCGGCCGCCTGGCGCTGCGGCGGTGCGCTGGCGCACGCAAGCGGCGGGTTCGTGAAACCGGGCGCGCATTTCCTGCGATGCCGCTGGCGCCGCCCGGCTACCATGCGCATTTCCGCCCAGCGGTTTTCTCGCGGGCGGGCGGGCCCGCCAAGGCCTCTCCCGTCTGCCCCTCCTTCGCTCCCTCGTACTGCCTGCGCCATCGCCCGCTGTGGACCTTCGCACCCTGTTCCTGGCTCAAACAGCCTTGCTGGTCACCATCGCCGTGATGTTGTGGCTAGCGCGCGGCGTGGCCGACGAGGCCAATGGTCTGCGTTGCTGGACCTGGGGCATTGCTGCCGAAGGGCTGGCCTACTCTCTGCTGGCGGGTGCGGGCCATTTGCCGACATGGCTGTCGGGCGGCGTGGCCAATGCCCTGGGGGCGCTCAGTGTGGCCTTGCTGTTCGTGGCCATCCGGCAGTTTCTCGGCCTGCGCTGGCGCTGGCCGCCTTTGTTCTTGATGGGCCTGGCCGTCACCGTGGTCGGCACGGCCTTTGGCGGCCGCTATGTCGGCGCCACCATCTTCAACGGCTTTGTCTACGGCTTGCTGCAGTTGCTCAATGCCCATGTGCTGTGGCGTCACCGGCACAGCGCTGCGCCGGCTGCTGCTGCGGCGCCCGATGGCTTGTCCCGCGTGCAAAGCCTGGTGGCCCTGGCCCATCTTGCCATGGGCTTGGTGCTGCCGGCGCGCGCGCTGTTTTTGGCCCTCGGTGCGGCGAGGCCGGACTACCTCGATCTGCACACGGGCTGGCAGCAGCCACTGTTCGCATTCAGCTTTGTCTACCTGGTGGTTTGTTGCCTGGGCTTTTTGCTGATGTGCAAGATGCGCGCTGAGCAAGAGGTGCGTGAACTGGCATTGACCGATGGTCTGACCGGTTTGGCGAACCGCCGTGCCCTCGACGAGGACATGGCCCAAGCCCTGTCCGGCGCGGCGCAGTCCGGGCGATCGTTCGCCGTGTTGATGATCGACATCGACCACTTCAAGGCCTTCAACGACCAGCATGGCCATCGTGCTGGCGATGCCGCCCTGCGCCAGTTTGCCGCGCGCCTGCGCATGCAGCTGCCGGCCCAGGGGCGCGCCTACCGCTATGGCGGCGAAGAGTTCACCGTGATGCTGGCGGCCGCCGATGCCACGCAAGCCCTGGCGCAGGCCGAAGCCTTGCGCGCGGTGCTGGCCACCGACCTAGCTTCGCCCGAACCCGGCGTGCGCAGCGCCAGCATCGGCGTGGCGCTGTGGCAGCCCGGCGATCATGCCGACCGCCTGTTTGGCCGCGCCGACCGTGCGCTCTACCGCGCCAAGGCCGGCGGGCGCAATCGCGTCGAGCTGCAGGCCTGAGCGCCGGCGCGCATATCAGCGCCCGCAATGAAAACGCCCCGCAGAGCGGGGCGTTGCTGTGAGGCTGGCTCAGCCAGGGTCCCGGCCGAGAGGAAACCAACCGACCGATCAGCGGTCTTGCATTTGCTTGCGGCGGCGCAGGCCGATGGCGCCCAGGCCCAGGGCCATCAGGGCGTAGGTGCTGGGTTCCGGCACGGCGGCGGTGATGCTGACGCTGTCGATGCCGATGTAGTCGGAGTTGTCACCTGCAGGGCCGCCCGAGTTCACGGTGTAGCGGAAGGCGATGGCGCCGTTGGTGGCACCGCTCAGGCCGCTGATGGTGGCGCTGTACTGGGTCCACTCACCGGGGTAGCCGCCTTGCTCCAGATTGGGGTTGATGCTCAGCAGCAGGGTGCTGAAGCTGCCAACGCTGGTGGCGGTGTTGCCGACATCGGTGCCGCCGACATTGCTGAAGCGAACTTCCAGGCGATCGGGGTAGAGCGAATCGGTGACGCTGCGGCTCCAGAAGGTCAGGGTGTCGCCGTTGTTGAAGCTCAGGGTCGGGGTGATCAGCCAGTTGCTGATTTCGCCGGCGCCGGCCGTGTTGTTGAAGTTGGCGCCGATGTAGGAATTGGCCGCGCCCGATTGCGAAGTGAAGACGGTGGCATTGCCCTGGAACCAGTTGGTGGTGCCGATGGGGGCGCTGTTGTTCTTTTGGGTCCAGCCGGCGGGCAGGACGGTGTCGAAGCCTTCGGTCAGGTCGGCAGCCGCGGCATTGCCTGCAGCCAGGGCAGCGATCACGGCCGGCACCAGCGCGCGGGCAAAGATGGAACGTGCGGACATTGGGGTTCTCCTCAAAAGCGTTGGCAAGAGGCCGCGCGGCGAGCGCTCGGCGAAGTCTTCGGCGATCCTGCATGTCTTCAAAACCGTGCAGGACTGCACGTGTTCTCCTTGTACCCGCCCGCTTGAAATGACAAACCCATGAAATCCCTGGGGGACCCACCGGATCAAGGGGAGGGGAAACCAGCAGCTGCGCTGCGCCCGCCACACGCCGGCTGTCCCGTTTCGGGGCCGGCCTCGTCCATCGGGGACAATGCGCGCCATGGCAGTCCTATCCATCTCCAATGCCCATCTCGCGTTCGGCCATGTGCCGCTGCTGGATGGTGCTTCTTTCTCGCTCGAAATGGGTGAGCGCGTCGGCCTCATTGGCCGCAATGGCACCGGCAAATCGTCCCTGCTCAAAGTGCTGGCTCAAATCGAGAAACTCGATGACGGGCTGCTGCAACTGCAGCAAGGCCTGACCAGCGTCTATGTGCCGCAGGAACCACTGTTGCGGCCCGAAGCCACCATTTTTGACGTGGTCAGCGAAGGCGTGGCCGAGGCCAAGGCTTTGCGCGAGCGCTACGAAATCCACGACCCCAATGACGATCTCGAGTGGATCGGCGAGCGCATCGAGCACATCGGCGGCTGGACCTGGGAGCAGCGCGTGGATGAAACCTTGCAGCGCCTGGGCCTGGATGGCTCGCGTGTGGTGGGTTCGCTCTCCGGAGGTTTGAAAAAGCGTGTGGCCCTGGGCCGCGCCCTGGTCGCCCAGCCCGATGTGCTGCTGCTGGACGAACCCACCAACCACCTGGACCTGGATGCCATCACCTGGCTCGAAGGTCTGCTCAACGATTTCAAGGGCTCGCTGCTGCTGATCACCCACGACCGGGCCTTTCTGGACAATGTGGCCAATCGCATCGTCGAGCTGGACCGTGGCCAGCTGCGCGGCTACCCGGGCAATTTCGCGGCCTTCACCGCCGCCAAAGCCTACGAGCTGGAGAACGAGGCCCTGTTCAACGCCCGCTTCGACAAGCTGCTGGCGCAGGAAGAGGTCTGGATCCGCAAGGGCGTGGAAGCCCGCCGCACCCGCAGCGTGGCCCGCATCCAGCGCCTGGAGGCCATGCGCCTGGCCCACGCCGCGCGCCGCGATGTGCAGGGCAAGGCCAAGCTGGACATCGACACCGGCGCGGCCAGCGGCAAGATCGTGGCCGAGCTGGAGAACGTCAGCAAGAGCTATGGCGACCGCGTCATCGTGCGCGACTTCACCGCCACCATCCTGCGCGGCGACAAGGTCGGACTGGTCGGCTCCAACGGCGCCGGCAAGACCACGCTGCTGAAGATGATCCTCGGTGAGCTGGCGCCCGACAGCGGCGAGGTGCGCCAGGGCTCCCGCCTGACGGTGGCCTATTTCGACCAGATGCGCGACACGCTGAACCTCGACGCCACCTTGGCCGACACCATCAGCCCCGGCAGCGAGTGGATCGAGATCGGCACGCAGAAAAAGCATGTAAAGAGCTATCTGGGCGACTTCTTGTTCTCGCCCGCGCGCGCCAATTCGCCGGTCAAGAGCCTCTCCGGCGGCGAGCGCAACCGCTTGCTGCTGGCCCGCCTGTTTGCCCGCCCGGCCAATGTGCTGGTGCTGGACGAGCCGACCAACGACCTCGACATCGAAACCCTTGAGCTGCTCGAAGAGCTGCTGGCCGATTACGACGGCACGGTCTTCCTGGTCAGCCATGACCGCCGCTTCCTCGACAACGTGGTCACCTCGACCATCGTCAACGAAGGTGATGGTCGCTGGCGCGAGTACGAGGGCGGCGTGCAGGACTGGCTGATCCAGTCCAAGCGCGCAGCGGCCCTGGCCGCCAAGTCGGCACCCGCAGCTGCTCCGGCCCCCGTGCCGGTCGCCGCGCCAGCGCCCGCAGCTGTGGTGGCCCACAAGAAAAAGCTCAGCTACAAGGAGCAGCGCGAGCTGGACGAGCTGCCCGCCAAGGTGGCGGCGCTGGAAGCCGAGCAGAAGCAGCTGCACGCGCTGCTGGGCGGCACCGAGCTCTACAGCCAGGGTGCGGCCCGCATCGCCGAAGTGACCGACCGCGCCGCGCAGATCGACGACGAGCTGCTGGGTCTGATGGAGCGCTGGGAAGTGCTGGAAGCGAAATGACGGCGCTGGCGGACCCGGACCGCGCGCAGGCCTTGGGCCAGGAATGGCAGGCCTTGTTCCGCGCGCACGAGTGCTACGAGTTCGGTGCCTTGGCGCTGAAGCTCTCCGCCCTGGTCTTGTGCGGCCTGGCCTGGGGTGCGAGCTGGCTTTGGGTGCTGCTGCCGCTGCTGTGGCTTCAGGAGGGCGTGCTCAAGACCTTCCAATCGCGCTTGTCCGATCGCCTGCTGCGCGTCGAGCGCCTGCTGCGTGAGCCCGCCCCGACAGCTGCGGCGTTTCAGCTGCACAGCGAGTGGCTGAAGCAGCGGCCGGGCAGCGTGGCGCTGATGCTGGAGTACCTGAAGTCGGCCTTGCGCCCGACCGTGGCCCTGCCGTATCCGGTCTTGCTGCTGGTCCTGGCCTTTGTTTGAGGGCTTGAGGGCTCGGGCGTCGCGCTGCTTCAGAGCTGAACCTGCACCTCGCCCAGGCCCTCGAAGCGGACCCACAGCCGGTCGCCCGCCGCCAGATCGGGCATCACCAGCCAGGCGCCGGTGGTGACCACCGAGCCGGCAGGCACGACCTGACCCTCGCGGGTGGCATGGCGCAGCCATTGCGGCAGCAGCCAGAAGGGATCGCCCAGGGAATGGCTGCCTCGGGTGCGCTGCGGCGCCTCGTCGTTGCGCTGGATTTCGCAGACCTGCTGGGCCCAGTCACGCCCGGCTTGCGGCGGCAACCAGTCGCCCAGCACCAGGGCGCCATGCGAGAGTGCATCGACCTGGCGCAGCCAGGCCGGCGCGGCCTGTGCTTGCAGCCAACGTGAGCTGACCAGCTCGGCCGAGACGGTCATGCCGTCCACCAGGGCCGCGGCCTGCGGGCCGTCCAGCGTGGCAGCCCGTGCGGCATCGACATCCTGGCCCAGGCGCAGGGCGATTTCGGCCTCGATGCCGGGGCGGTTCAAGCGCAAATCGTGCAGGGTGGCCGGGCTGCGGCGCACGCCGCGTGGGGGCAGGGCGGCATGGCCCAATGCCGCTGTGCGCGAGGGGCCGCCGCTCTTCCATGCTTGGGGCTCATGGGCCTGATTGCAGCCCAGGCGGCGCGCCAGATCTTGCTGGGCGCAATCGATCAGCGCGGAGTCTGGGGGATCGATCGGCCAGGCGCCGGCATCCAGCAAGGGCCCGCCCCACCAGGCGGCAGCCAAAGCGGCCGGGAGTTCATCGCGGACACGCGCCCTGTCTTCGGAGTTCACAGGCGCTGCAGCTTGTGGGCCGGAATCAGCTCGGTCTTGTTCTTGAGCTGCACGACCAACTCACCGCTGCGCACCACGACGTACTGCACGGTATCGGACTGGCCCTCGTACTTGACCTTGTCGCCCGCGCGCAGCTGCGGCGGCAAGGGCGGAAGCACGATCTTGGGTGGCAGATGGCCGGGACCTTGTTGTGCCTTCATCACGGCATTCAGTCGCTGCGCCAGCTCCGGGCGTTCCTGAGCCAGTTGCTCCAGCGAACGGCGCATGGTGGTCTTGAGGTCATCGGCGGTGAAGGGCTTGCGCAGCAGAAAGCGCGAGCCGGCTGCCGCGGCCTCGGCCTCATGCGCCGGCGTGATCTCGAAGCTCAGCAGGGCGAGGCGGCAACCGGGGTTGACTGTTTTCAGTCGTTGGAAGAGCGCGATGCCGCTCAGATCGGCCTTGGGGAACCAGTCGGTGATAAGGAAATCGGGCTTGAATTCCAGGCCAATCGTCAAGGCCGAGGCGGTGTCGCCAGCATTGCGGATGGAATGGGAGGGAAAGCCAAAGCCTTCCAGCAGTTGGCGGGCAAAGGTCTGAACACCCGTCAGGGCATCGACGACCAGAAAACGGAGCTCGTTGTTCGCGGGGGCACTCATGACCAGGAAACGGGGAAGGACGGCTGCACGAAACGGTGAATTCCCCGTGGAAGGGGGCCGAAAAGGGCGATGTTAGCCCCGTGGCGCGTTGTTTTCGGGTCGCGCGACGTTTGTAGTACCTCGAGCCATGTACGAATGCCGCCCGCGGCGGTCGCCGCGGCGACAGGCGGTACTTGAACTCCTGTCTTTTTGGGTGGGATAATTTCCCACGCAACAAGATTTCAAGAACCGACGAGGGATGAGGCCATGCAGATGAAATCCAAACATTACTGGTTGCGCGCCGGTTTGCGTGAGTTGATCTGGTTGTGTCCGGCCGTGGTGGTGGCCGCGCTGGCCCTGAGCCTGGCTTCGTGTGGCAGCGGCATGGCCGAACTGGCCTTGCGGCCGGTCGAGGCCGACGCGGCCCTGCCCGCACGCATCAACGAGCCGATGGCGGACACCTTTTGCAGCCCGGCCCAGCCGCGCTGCCTGGCCTGAAGCACCGCCCCGGATTCAGGCCTTGCGCAGCTCGGCCAGCAGGCGCCAGAAGCGCGCGTCTTGCGAGGTGGCGAAATTGATGCGCATCAGGGTGCCGGCGCGTCGTGTCGGACTGAACAGCAAGCCGGGCGCGATCAGCCAGCCGGCGTCCAGCATGCGCTGGGCCAGGCGTTCGGTGTCCACGCCCACTTCCAACCAACCGAACAGGCCTTGCGGCGGGGTCACGAACTGGCAGCCCGCCTCTTCGGCCAGGCGCACGGCACGCTGCCGCGCGGCGTCCAGGCGCGAGATCACCCGTTCTGCATGGCGGCGCAGCTGGCCTTGCTCCAGGCAGATGGCCACGGCCCGGTCCATCATCGGGCTGGTGGTCAAGGTGGACAGCAGCTTCAGCTCGGTCAGCTGATGCACGATCTTGGCGCTGGCGGCGACAAAACCGACCCGCCAGGCCGGGGTCAGGATCTTGGAGAACCCGGAGACGTAAATCGTGCGCTTGAGCCCGTCCAGGGCCGAAAGCCTCGGCACATGGTTGGGTGCCAGAAAGGCATAGGTGTCGTCTTCGACCACCAGCATGTCGGCCGCTTCGACCAGCTTGAGGATCTGGTGCGCGCTGGCGAGTGACAGGCTGTTGCCCGTGGGGTTGTGCAGCACCGAGACGGTCACATACATGCGCGGCCGGTGCTCGGCGATCAGCCGGGCCATGACCTCCAGGTCGGGCCCCTGCGGCCCACGCGGCACCGGCAGCAGGCGCATACCCGCTTGCGACAGGCGCGCGTACTCGATGGCCCAGCCGGGATCGTCCACCAGCACAGCGTCTCCCGGGGTCAGCAGGCAGCGCGTGATCAGGTCCAGGGCATGGGTGGCGCCCACGGTGCTGATGATCTGCTCAGGCGCCGCGTGCACGCCCAGGTCCTCCAGGCGCCGGCTCAAGGCGCTGCGCAGACGCGGGTCGCCGCCGGGCTCGCCGTACTGCAGGGCCAGTTGATCGGGTTCCTCGCTCTGGCTGACGACGCGGCGCATGGCGCTCTGCAGCATGGGCAGGTCCAACCAATCGCCGGGCAGGGTGCCCAGGCCTGGGGCGTGGCGGGCGTCGGCCTGAAACATGCCGCGGATCAAGGCGCTGGCATCGATGGGTGCCGGGGTGGCCGTCGCGGTCTGGGCCGGCGCCGACTTGGCCCGGGGGGCGTGGACCTCGCGCACAAAAAAGCCGCGCTGCTTGCGCGCTTCCAGCAGGCCGGCAGCCAGCAACTGGTCGTAGGCCGCCACCACGGTGTAGGGGCTGACGCCATGGTGGCGCGCGCACTCACGCACCGAGGGCAGGCGGGCGCCGGGCAGGATCAAGCGCTGCTGGATGCGTTCGGAAAACCGCAGGGCCAGCTGCTGGGCCAAGGGCAGGCTGGCGCTGCGGGACAAAGCTGTGCTGGTGCTCATACCGATACAGATTCTAAAAATGTGCGGCGAAGTGTATTGGGTCTGTATTGGTTGAGGCCGCTAGACTGGGCTCATGAAATTGCTGGGCATCCTCGGGGGCATGAGTTGGGAATCGAGCGCGCATCTGTACGCGCTGCTCAACCGTGAGGTGGCGGCCCGCCTGGGCGGCTTGCACAGTGCCCGGCTCGTGATGCACAGCGTGGACTTCGCCGAGATCGAAGCGATGCAGGCGCGCGGCGACTGGGCCGCGGCCGCCCGCCTGCTGGGCGCGGCCGGCGCCGGGCTCAAAGCGGCGGGCGCCCAGGCCTTGCTGCTGGCCACCAACACCATGCACAAGGTGGCCGATGAGCTGCAGGCGCAAGCCGGTTTGCCCTTGCTGCACATTGTTGATGCCACCGCCGCGGCCCTGCAGGCCCAGGGTTTGCGCCGGGTCGGCCTGCTGGCCACGCGCTACACCATGGCGGCTGACTCCTTCTACCAGCAGCGCATGGCCCGCCATGGCATCGAATTGCTGACCCCGCCGACCGAAGCGGCGGCCGAGGTCCACCGCATCATTTACGACGAGCTGTGCCGCGGCCAGTTGAACGCGTCGTCGCGGGCCCTGTACCTGGACTGCGTCACCGAGCTGGCCGCGCGCGGCGCCGAAGGCGTGATCCTGGGCTGCACCGAGGTCGGGCTCTTGCTCGATGAGGCGGCGCAGGCGCTGAGCCCCCTGCCTTTTTTCGACTCGACCGTGCTGCAGGCACGCGCGGCGGTCGATTGGATGCTGGATGGCGCCGAGATCGCCCTGCACGATGGTAAAAGCCTGAATGAGAGCCCGGGTGAGCTTGCCCCCACGAGGGCGGTGCCGACATCAGGCACGCAAGAATCCACGCAGTGACCGAATCGCCTTCCTTGAATGAATTGTTGTTGAATACGCAGGAGACAAGAAGCATGAGCAGCATCTGGAACCAAGCCCGCCGCGCGGCGCGCATGAACCCGTCCATCATTCGCGAGATCCTCAAGGTCACCGAAAAGCCGGGCATCCTGTCCATGGCCGGCGGCCTGCCTTCGGCCGAGACGTTCCCGGTCGACGCGCTGAAGGCGGCCTGCGACGAGGTGCTGAGCAAGAACGCCAAGGAAGCCCTGCAGTACGCCGCCAGCGAGGGCTTCGGCCCCCTGCGCGAATGGGTGGCCCAGCGCATGGCCAGCCTGGGCATGACGGTCAGCCCCGATCAGGTGCTGATCACCAGCGGCTCCCAGCAAGGCCTGGATCTGGTCGGCAAGATCCTCTGCGATGCCGGCGCGCCGGTGGCCGTCGAGACGCCCACCTACCTCGGCGCCCTGCAGGCCTTCACGCCCTACGAGCCCAACTTCGTGAGCCTGGCCAGTGACGAGCAAGGCGTGGACCCGGCCGAGTTTGCCCGCCTGCCGCACGATGCGCCCGGCACCCGCTTTGCCTACCTGCTGCCCAATTACCAGAACCCCACCGGTCGGGTGATGAGCCTGGAGCGCCGTCAGGCCGTGATGGCCGCGGCCAAGGCCGCCAACGTGCCGGTGATCGAAGACAACCCCTACGGCGACCTCTGGTTTGACGAGCCGCCGCTGCCGGCCCTGGCCTCCTTCTGGCCGGAAGGCACCATCTACCTGGGCAGCTTCTCCAAGGTGCTGACGCCCGGCTTCCGCCTGGGCTTCATCATTGCCCCGAGCGAGCTCTACCCCAAGCTGCTGCAAGCCAAGCAAGCGGCCGACCTGCACACCCCGGGCTTCAATCAGCGCGTGGTCTACGAGGTGGTCAAGAACGGCTTCCTCGACGAGCATGTGCCGCTGATCCGCGCCCGCTACAAGGCCAACCGCGATGCCATGGCCGAGGGTCTGAAGAAGCACCTGCCGCCGGGCTGCGTCTGGCAGAGCCCCAAGGGCGGCATGTTCTTCTGGATCCGCCTGCCCGAAGGCCTGAATGCCATGGACCTGCTGCCCAAGGCAGTGGATGCCGGCATCGCCTTCGTGCCCGGCGCGGCCTTCTACGCCCAGAACCCCGACCCGCGCACCCTGCGTCTGTCCTTTGTGACCCTGACGCCGCCGCAGATTGAGGAAGGTGTGGCCATTCTGGGCAAGGTGCTGCGCGACGCGCTGGACAACGGCGCACAGCCCACGCCATGAGCTTGCAAAGCCGCCGCTTCGCCCAAGTCGACGTCTTCACCGCCATGCCCTTGCTGGGCAATGCCCTGGCCGTCGTCATCGACGGCGAGGGGCTCAGCGACGCCGCCATGGCCAGCTTTGCCCGCTGGACCAACCTCAGCGAAACCACTTTTCTGCTGCCGCCCACGCAGCCGGAGGCGGATTACCGGCTGCGCATCTTCACCCCCGGTGGCGAGCTGCCCTTTGCCGGCCACCCGACGCTGGGCTCGGCCCACTGCTGGCTGGCTGCCGGCGGTGTGCCCAAGCACAAGGGGCGGGTGGTGCAGGAATGCGAGATCGGCCTGGTGACGATCAAGCGAGGCGGCGATCACAAGCGCGAACGCCTGGCTTTTGCGGCACCGCCGCTCAAGCGCTCGGGCCCGGTGGCGCCTGAGCTGCATGAGCAGGTCTTGCGCTCGCTGCGCCTGCCCGCCGAGGCGGTGCTCGATGTGGTGTGGGTGGACAACGGTCCGGGCTGGATGGCGGCCCGCCTGGCCTCGGCCGAGGCGGTGCTGGCCTTGCAGCCCGATTTCGCGGCCATGCAGGGCCTGAAGCTCGGCGTGGTCGGCGCCTACCCTTCGGGCTCGCCCCAGCAGTTCGAGGTGCGGGCCTTTGTGCCAGATCTCGGTGTGCCGGAAGACCCGGTCACCGGCAGCTTCAACGCCGGCCTGGCCCTGTGGTTGATGGATGCGGGCCTGGCGCCCATGCGTTACACCGCAGCCCAGGGCGCCAAGCTGGCGCGTGCCGGCCGCATCCATGTCTTGCGCGACGACGAGGCCACCTGGATCGGCGGCGATGTCGTGCCCCTGATCGAGGGCGAAGTCCGACTTTGATTCCCTTGAAGCTCGAAGGGACGTCAGCACCATGACGCTGCAATTGCTGGGCAAAGCCAGCTCCATCAATGTCCGCAAGGTGCTGTGGACCTTGGCCGAGCTGGGGCTTGAGTTTGAGCGCCAGGACTGGGGCGCGGGCTTTGCCGCCACCGACACGCCCGAGTTCCGCCGCCTCAACCCCAATGCCATGGTGCCGGTGCTGTGCGACGGCGATTTCGTGCTCTGGGAGAGCAACAGCATCTGCCGCTACCTGGTGGCGCGCGAGCAGCGCCACGACCTGCTCCCGGAAGCGCCTCGAGCGCGAGCGCAGGTCGAGCAGTGGATGGATTGGCAGGCCGGCGAGTTCAACAACGCCTGGCGTTATGCCTTCATGAGCCTGGTGCGCCAGAGCCCGGCGCACCAGGACCCGCAACTGCTGGCCCAAGGCGTGGCGGGCTGGCACCGCCATGTGCAGATCCTCGACGCGCAGCTGGCCCGGACCGGCGCCTATGTCTGCGGCGAGACCTTCACCCTGGCCGATGTGGTGCTGGGCCTGTCCTTGCAGCGCTGGCGCGTGGCGCCGCTGGACGAGGCGGGCCGGCCCGAGGTGCCGGCGGCCCGCGCCTACCTGCAGCGCCTGGAGCAGCGCCCGGCCTTCATGGCCCACGGTGCCAACGGTCAGCCCTGAAATCCAGGGCGGGCCGTCAGCGCGGCCGCTTATTCGTTGCGGAAGATGTCGTGACAGGACTTGCAGGTGCTGGCGGCCGGACCGAAGCTGGCCTTCAGCTGTTCCACGGTCGCGGGTTTGGCCGCAGCCAGCTTGGCGACCTCGTCCTGCATCTTTTTGGCGGCTTCGTCGAACTTGGCGCGCTCGCTCCAGATCTCGGCCTTGGCGCCGCCCTTGTCCTTGCTGGCCGTGCCTTCGACAAAGCCGTGGAAAGGCAGGCGCGAGAGGCTGGCGACGATCTCGGCATTGCTCGCCGCAGCCGCAGCATCAAACGGGGCGCGGCCCTGGACCATGGCGCCCATGCGGCTGAAATGCGCACCAATCAGGGTGAAGGCGGCTTTGCGGTACTTGATGGCATCCTCGGGTTTTTGAAACTGGGCCTGTGCCGGCAGGCTGGTGCCGAGGGCGGCGACGCTCAGGAGGGTCAGGCTGAGGGCGTGCTTCATCGAGATCTTCTTCATGGTGCGTGAGGTCCTTGTGGCAGAGGAAGGAAGGCAGGAATGAACGAACAACAAGAGAAAGAAGCGTCGGCCCAGGGCCGGCGCGCTGAGTGTACGGAAGACCTGGAACTTGTGCGGGGCTGCCGTCGCGTCGCCGCTGGGTTATCGTTGCCAGCTGTGAGGCCGCATGCCTGGGTGCTTGCGTTGCCAGGTGGCAAAAGGAGGTCCGTCCATGTCTGAGGACTCGGCGAGGGTGGGTGTGCAGGTGCGGGTCTGGGACCTGCCGACCCGTTTGTTCCATTGGGCGCTGGCGCTGTGCGTGCTGGGCTCGGTGCTCAGCGCCAAGGTCGGTGGCAACGCCATGATCTGGCATGCGCGCCTGGGCTATGCGGTGCTGGCCTTGCTGGGCTTTCGTCTGGCTTGGGGCCTCGTGGGCGGGCGCTGGTCGCGCTTTGCCAGCTTTCTCTACAGCCCCGCCGCTCTGCTCCGTTATTTGCGCGGACAGCCGCGCGAGGGCGATCATTTCGATGTGGGCCACAACCCGCTGGGCGCCTTCTCGGTGCTGGCCATGCTGGCCTGGCTGGGCCTGCAAGTGGGCTCGGGCCTGATCGCAGATGACGAGATCGCCTTCAGCGGCCCGCTCGTCGCCTGGGTCAGCTCTGAGGTGAGCCTGGCCTGGACCCACTATCACAAGAGCTACGGGCAATGGGGGCTGTTCCTGTTGCTGGGCCTGCACCTGCTGGCGATCGCCTTCTACCGCCTGCGGCGCCGCCAGGACTTGATCGGCCCCATGCTCTCGGGCGACAAGCATCTGCCTGCTGCCGTGCCGGCCAGTGCCGACAGCTGGGCCACACGCCTGTTTGCGCTGACCTTGTTGCTGGCCTGTTCCGCCGGGGTCTATCTGCTGGTGACGCCGGCCCCGCCCACGTGAGGCAGGTGGCCAGTACACTGCAGCGCTGCATGGAAAGCCCTCGCATCACCCTGATCACCCCGGACGACGCTGAAGCCTGGTCCGCCACGCGCGAGATCCTGCGCGATTACAGCGCCAGCTTGCAGGTGGACCTGTGCTTCCAGGATTTCGAGGCCGAACTGGCCTCGCTGCCCGGCCAGTATGAGCCGCCCGGCGGCTTGATGCTGCTGGCGCTGGTGGATGGCGCCGTGGCCGGTTGCGGCGGGTTTCGCAACCTGCCCGAGGTTGACTACCCCAACGCCTGCGAAATGAAGCGCCTGTTTGTCCGCCCGGCCTTCCGCCGCTTCGGCCTCGGGCGCATGCTGGCCCAGGCCTTGATCGACCGCGCCACCCAGGCCGGCTATTCCAGCATGCTGCTGGACACCCTGGACGATATGGAGGCCGCTCGCGGCCTGTACGAGAGTCTGGGTTTCGAGGCCGTGCCGCCGTATTACTTCAACCCGATCCCGGGTGCGCACTACCTCCGTGTCGAACTGGCCTGAGGGTCGCCGCGCATCAATCGCGGCGCGGGTCTGAGTTTCATCGGGTTACGGTCGTAGCATGGGGTGTTGCATCCCGCCTCCGACCCCGCCTCGATCGCCATGAATTCAGAAACCTCGACCCCGCTCTACACCATCACGCCTGCTGGCCCGACGCCGGCCTTGCTGGGTGAATCGCCGCTGTGGAGCGTGGAGGAGCAGGCGCTCTACTACGTCGACATTCCGGCCAAGCAGGTGTTGCGCCTGCATCCCGCCTCGGGCGAGTTGCGGCAATGGCCCATGGTCAGTGAGCCAGGCTGTATCGCGCTGATCGAGGGCGGTGGATTGGCCGTGGCGCAGCGCCAGGGGCTGTTCCGACTGGATCTGGAAAGCGGTGCCTGCAGTCTGCTGGCGCCGCCGCCGTACGACCCGGCGCGCCAGCGCTTCAACGACGGCAAGCCCGATGCGCAGGGCCGGCTCTGGGTCGGCGGCATCGACGATGCCCGGGCGCCTGACGCTGCGCTGTACCGTTATGGGTCAGCCGGCTTTGTGCGCGCCGAAGGCGGCATCACCACCTCGAACGGCCTGGCCTGGAGCCCGGGTCAGGCCTGGATGTATTGGTCCGACACCAAGGCGCATGAAATCTACCGCCTGCCTTTCGATGCCGAGACCGGTGCGTTGGGAGCGCGCCAGACCTGGGTGCGCTTCGAGCCGCGTGCGGCCGGCCTATCGCTGGACAGCTACGGTGGCCGGCCCGACGGCGCAGCCGTGGACCAGGAAGGCTGCTACTGGGTGGCCATGTACGAAGGCCAGCGCCTGCTGCGGCTCTCGCCCGAGGGGCAGGTCTTGATGGAGGTCAAGCTGCCGGTGCGTTGCCCGACCATGCCGACTTTCGGTGGTGCCGATCTGCGTACGCTCTACATCACCACCGCCAGCGACGGCCGCCCGGCCGAGGAGCGCGCCGCCCAGCCCTGGGCCGGCTGTGTGCTGCAGATGCGGGTCGAGGTGCCCGGTTGGGCGCCGAATCGGCTCAAGCTCTGAACTGCAGGCGCCCCAAAATCGGGCGCCCATTCCCCTCGGACTTGCAGGGCTGTCAGTCAAAAGTCATGGTCCTTGAAGATCATGCCGCAGGGCCTGGAAAAGCCGGCCGGCGGGCGCTTTGAAGCTTGCTTGGCATCGGTTTTCCGGCCTCGGGCGAGGGGCTTCGGCAGGGGTTTGGGAGGGCTCCCGGTGGCGCTGGCTTTCCCAGCCTACGGGTTTCCACATATAATCTTTGGGTTTTGCCGACAGCCGTCATCCATTCATGAGCGAATTTGAAGGCGATGAACTGGGCGGACATTCGGGTGCCAGGGCCGGGGATCAGCGATCAGAGCGATCGCCAACGTCCGGCCCAGCCGAAGGTTCGAAAACAGCCCAGCCTGCAAGTTCGCTGACCCTGTCGCCGGGGTTGTCGCCTGAGCGCAAGTTCAGGCAGCTGGCTTGGGATGACGAGGTGTCTGAGGATGGTTCCCATGATGGGGCCGCCGAGGCTGCTTTCAAGACGCTCACGCGTGAGGAGGCTCAAGCCCTGGTGGCGCAGCATCCGCCTTTGTCGCCCTGGCGGGTGGTGGGGGCGCAGGCCGTGATTGGCGTGCTGCTGACCGTGCTCTGGGGGCTGGGTGCCTGGTTGATGGGCGACAGCGGCCTCGGTGGAATGGGGAAAGCGCGGTCGGCCCTGTGTGGCGTGGCCGCGGTGGTTCTGCCCAATGCCTTGATGGCATGGGGCATGACCGGGCTCTTCAGGGGGATTCCTGGCGCTGCGGTGCTGGGCTTCATGTTCTGGGAGCTGGTCAAGATCATGTTGGCCGTTGCCATCTTGGCAGCGGCTGCGAAATGGATGCCCGGGCTGTACTGGCCAGCACTGCTGGTTGGGCTAATCGGGTGTTTGAAAGTTAATTGGGTGGCCCTGCTTCTGCAGGGTCGTTTCAGCAAAAATCGCGTGGCCGCAAGCCACGCCAAGCGGGACGGAAACTGACAATGGCAGCCGAAGGACACGCGCCGAACGCGGGCGAATACATCCAGCATCACTTGCAGCACATGCAAGTGAACTTTGCGGGCCAAGCGGTCAAGCAGACCAGCATTGTTGATTTCAGCCTGTTCAACCTCGACTCGCTGATCTATTCGGTGCTGCTGGGCGTGATCGGCTGCTTCTTCCTGTGGCGCGCCGCGCGCAAGGCCACCTCGGGCGTGCCGGGCCGCTTCCAGGCTGCCGTGGAAATCCTGGCTGAAATGGTCGAGAACCAGGCCAAGGGCGTGATCCACAACGCCGCCAGCCGCAAGGTGATCTCGCCCCTGGCGCTGACCGTCTTCGTCTGGATCTTCCTGATGAACTTCATGGACATGCTGCCGGTCGACCTGCTGCCGGCTGCCTGGACCCACGCTTACGCCGCCATGGGCCATGACGCACACCACGCCTACATGCGTGTCGTGCCGACGGCCGACCTGTCGACCACCCTGGGCCTGTCCACCAGCGTGCTGCTGGTGTGCTTCTGGTACAGCGTGAAGATCAAGGGCATCGGCGGCTGGACGCATGAGCTGCTGGCTGCGCCCTTCGGCGACAAGTGGTTCCTGTATCCGATCAATTTCCTGATGCAGATGATCGAGTTCGCGGCCAAGACCGTGTCTCACGGCATGCGACTGTTCGGCAATATGTTTGCCGGCGAACTGGTGTTCATGCTGATTGCCTTGATGGGCGGTGTGTGGGCCTGGGAGCTGAACCCCTTGTCGGGCGGCTTCTGGCTGGGTCTGGGTCACTTGGTGGCAGGCACGGTGTGGACGCTGTTCCACATCCTGATCATCACCTTGCAGGCCTTCATCTTCATGATGCTGACCCTGATCTACACCGGCCAGGCGCACGACGCGCACTGATCGCAGTCAGTCTGTAGTTTTTCGTTTGACCTTTCCCTTTCCCTTTTCTTTTTTCTATCCCTTCTGGAGCTAATCATGGAAAACATCCTCGGTCTCGTCGCGCTGGCTTGCGGTCTCATCGTTGGTCTGGGCGCTCTGGGCGCTTCGATCGGTATCGCACTGATGGGCGGCAAGTTCCTGGAATCTTCGGCTCGCCAGCCTGAGCTGATGAACGAACTGCAAACCAAGATGTTCATCTTGGCTGGTCTGATCGACGCTGCTTTCCTGATCGGCGTGGCTATCGCTCTGCTGTTCGCATTCGCCAAGCCCTTCGCCATCTAATTGAACGGCCAACCTTTCACGGTTGAAAGGATCGTGCTGTGAATATCAACGCAACCCTGTTCCTGCAAGCGATCGTTTTTGCGATCCTTGTTTGGTTCACCATGCGCTTCATCTGGCCGCCGATCACCAAGGCGCTGGATGAGCGTGCGCAGAAGATCGCCGACGGTCTGAAGGCGGCTGAACTGGCCAAGTCTGAATTGGCCACGGCCAACAAGAAGGTCGACGAGCAACTGGCCCAAGCGCGCGGTGAAACCACCAAGCAATTGGCTGACGCTGAAAAGCGTGCCGCTGCCATCGTGGACGCTGCCAAAGTGCGTGCAGAAGAAGAAGGCGCCAAGATCGTGGCCGCTGCCAAGGCTGAAGCCGAGCAGCAAGCCGCACGTGCCCGTGAGGCCCTGCGCGAGCAGGTCGCCGCACTGGCCGTCAAGGGTGCCGAGCAAATTCTGCAGCGCGAGGTCAACGCCAGCGTCCATGCCGAGTTGCTGGGCCGTCTGAAGACGGAGCTGTAATCATGGCTGAGCTCGCAACCATTGCCCGTCCTTACGCGGAAGCGCTCTACCAAGTGGCGCTGAAGTCTGACGTCAAGGCCTGGGGCCAGCAGATTTCTGCGCTGGCCCAGGTGGCGCAAGACGCCGAGCTGCGCCAGTTCGCTGACAGCCCCAAGGCCCAGCCCGAGCAAGTGCTTGCCATCATGACGGCAGCCACGGGCCTGGCCTTGGCCGACGGCATGCAGAGTTTTCTGCGTGAAGTGATCGCCAATGGTCGCCTGGCAGCCTTGCCGGCCGTGGCAGCGCAGTTCCATGCGCTCGCCAATGCCGCCGCAGGTGTGGCTGATGCGACCATTTACAGCGCCTACCCGATCGAGCCGGCTCAGCTGGCCGAGGTCGTGGCGGCGCTGGAAAAGCGCTTCGCTCGCAAGCTGCAAGCCCAAGTCACGCTGGAGCCGGCATTGATTGGCGGCATCCGGGTGGTGGTTGGCGATGAGGTGCTCGACACCTCGGTCAAGTCCCGCCTGGAGCGCATGAAAGTGGCGCTCACCGCCTGAGTTTCGGGCACGAGCGCAACGCCACCCCCTTTCGTTCATCCCTGTGTCTACCGCTCTGGCAACAGACGCTAGTCCAGATGGGAGCCATAGCAATGAATTTGAATCCTGCTGAAATTTCCGAAGTCATCAAGTCCCGCATCGAGGGTCTGGGTGCATCGACGGACGTCCGCAACCAGGGCACGGTCGTGTCCGTGTCCGACGGCATCTGCCGCATCCATGGTCTGTCTGACGTGATGCAAGGCGAAATGCTGGAGTTCCCGGCCGGTGCCGATGGCAAGCCGACCTACGGCCTGGCTCTGAACCTCGAGCGCGACTCCGTCGGCGCCGTGATTCTGGGCGCTTACGAGCACATCTCCGAAGGCAACACCGTCAAGTGCACGGGTCGCATTCTGGAAGTGCCCGTCGGCCCCGAGCTGGTGGGTCGCGTCGTCAACGCCCTGGGCGAGCCGATCGACGGCAAGGGCCCGATCAACGCCAAGCTGACCGACGTGATCGAAAAGGTCGCGCCTGGCGTGATCGCACGTAAGTCCGTGGACCAGCCGGTGCAGACCGGTCTGAAGTCCATCGACTCCATGGTGCCCGTCGGCCGTGGCCAGCGCGAGCTGATCATCGGTGACCGCCAGACCGGCAAGACCGCCGTCGCCATCGACGCCATCCTGGCCCAGAAGGGTCAGAACATGACCTGTATCTACGTCGCGATCGGCCAGAAGGCTTCGTCGATCAAGAACGTGGTGCGGGCTCTGGAAGCCAACGGCGCGATGGACTACACCATCGTCGTGGCCGCCTCTGCGTCTGAATCGGCGGCCATGCAGTACGTCTCGGCCTACTCGGGCTGCACGATGGGCGAGTACTTCCGCGACCGCGGTCAAGACGCGCTGATCATTTATGACGATCTGTCCAAGCAAGCTGTGGCCTACCGTCAGGTCTCGCTGCTGCTGCGCCGTCCGCCGGGCCGTGAAGCCTACCCG
The DNA here is from genome assembly GCF_058794035.1 of Roseateles sp. GW835-FHT13E02. Lineage (NCBI taxonomy): Bacteria > Pseudomonadati > Pseudomonadota > Betaproteobacteria > Burkholderiales > Sphaerotilaceae > Roseateles > Roseateles sp. GW835-FHT13E02. The sequence continues at coordinate 176,213 of NZ_JBXAGJ010000009.1, read as the reverse complement.
GGCGACGTGTTCTACCTGCACAGCCGTCTGCTGGAGCGTGCCGCTCGCGTGAATGCCGACTACGTCGAAGCATTCACCAAGGGTGAAGTGAAGGGCAAGACCGGTTCGCTGACCGCGCTGCCCATCATCGAAACCCAAGCCGGTGACGTGTCCGCCTTTGTGCCGACCAACGTGATCTCGATCACCGACGGCCAGATCTTCCTGGAAACCAATCTGTTCAACGCTGGCATCCGTCCCGCGATCAACGCCGGTATCTCGGTGTCGCGCGTCGGTGGCGCTGCTCAGACCAAGCTGATCAAGGGCCTGTCCGGCGGTATCCGTACCGACCTGGCGCAGTACCGTGAACTGGCTGCGTTCGCGCAGTTCGCTTCCGATCTGGACGAGTCCACCCGCAAGCAGCTGGACCGCGGTGCCCGCGTGACCGAACTGCTGAAGCAAGCTCAGTACTCGCCGCTGCCGATCAGCCTGATGGCTGCCACGCTGTACGCGGTGAACAAGGGTTTCATGGACAGCCTGGACGTGAAGAAGGTTCTGGCTTTCGAACACGGCCTGCACCAGTTCCTGAAGACCAGCCACGCCGCTCTGCTGGCCAAGCTGGAAGCCGACAAGGCCATGGACAAGGATGCGGAAGCCGAGTTGAACGCCGCCATCACGACGTTCAAGAAGTCCTTCGCTTAATGCCCATGACGGGGCGGAACAAGCACCACGCGCTGAACCGCCCCATCTGAACAGGAGAAATCATGGCATCAAGCAAGGAAATTCGCGGCAAGATCAAGTCGGTCGAGAACACCAAGAAGATCACCAAGGCCATGGAAATGGTCGCTGCGTCCAAGATGCGCAAGGCGCAGGAACGGATGCGCTCGGCTCGGCCCTACAGCGAGAAGATCGGCAGCATCGCCGCCAATCTCTCCAAGGCCAACCCCGAGTACAAGCACCCCTTCATGGCGACGAACGAGTCGGCCAAGCAGGTCGGTTTCGTGGTGGTCACGACGGACAAGGGTCTGTGCGGCGGTTTGAACACCAATCTGTTGCGCGCAGCCACGGCCAAGTTGAAAGACCTGGAAGCGGGCGGTCAGAAGGCTGAAGTCGTTGCCATCGGCAACAAGGGCTTGGGCTTCATGAACCGCATCGGCGCCAAGGTCGTTTCGCATGTGACGCAGATGGGTGACCAGCCGCACATCGAGAAGATCATCGGCCCGGTCAAGGTTTTGCTCGACGCGTACGCGGAAGGCAAGCTCTCGGCGGTCTACCTGTGCTACACCCGTTTCATCAACACGATGAAGCAGGAGCCGGTTGTGCAGCAGCTGCTGCCGCTGAGCGCCGAGGGTCTGGCCGGTGGCGCTGAAGGCTCCAAGGCCTCGCACGCTTGGGATTACATCTACGAACCCGACGCGGCGACCGTGATCGACGAGCTCTTGGTGCGTTACACCGAAGCGCTGGTTTATCAGGCTGTGGCGGAAAACATGGCGTCCGAGCAATCGGCACGCATGGTGGCGATGAAGGCCGCAACCGACAACGCCGGCACCTTGATTGGTGAGCTGAAGCTGGTCTACAACAAGACCCGCCAGGCCGCCATCACCAAGGAACTGAGCGAAATCGTCAGTGGCGCGGCCGCGGTGGGTTGATAGATCCCGCTGCTCGCCAAACCATACGCAACGAATACTGATTGAAGGAATCGATATGTCGAACACTCAAACCAACGCGGTTGGCAAGATCGTTCAGTGCATTGGCGCCGTGGTGGACGTGGAGTTCCCGCGCAACCAGATGCCGAAGATCTATGACGCGCTGAAGATGGAAGGCTCCGCCCTGACGCTGGAAGTTCAGCAACAGCTGGGCGACGGCGTGGTGCGTACCATTGCTCTGGGCTCGTCGGACGGTCTGCGTCGCGGTTCGCAGGTGTACAACACCGGCGAAAACATCCAGGTGCCGGTCGGCAAGGCCACCCTGGGTCGCATCATGGACGTGCTGGGTTCGCCCATCGACGAGCGTGGCCCGGTTGATCAAGCCCAAATCGCTTCGATCCACCGCGCTGCTCCCGCCTACGACGAACTGAGCCCCTCGCAAGACCTGCTGGAAACCGGCATCAAGGTGATCGACTTGATCTGCCCGTTCGCCAAGGGCGGCAAGGTGGGTCTGTTCGGTGGCGCCGGTGTGGGCAAGACCGTGAACATGATGGAACTCATCAACAACATCGCCAAGGCCCACAGCGGTCTGTCGGTGTTTGCGGGTGTGGGCGAGCGTACCCGTGAGGGCAACGACTTTTATCACGAGATGGCCGATTCGGGCGTCGTGAACCTCGAGAAGCTCGAAGACTCCAAGGTCGCCATGGTCTACGGTCAGATGAACGAGCCTCCGGGCAACCGTCTGCGCGTGGCCCTGACCGGTCTGACCATTGCGGAATCCTTCCGTGACGAAGGCCGTGACGTGCTGTTCTTCGTGGACAACATCTACCGCTACACCCTGGCCGGTACCGAAGTGTCCGCACTGCTGGGCCGTATGCCTTCCGCCGTGGGCTACCAGCCGACGCTGGCCGAGGAAATGGGCCGTCTGCAAGAGCGGATCACCTCGACCAAGGTCGGTTCGATCACCTCCATCCAGGCCGTCTACGTGCCAGCGGATGACTTGACCGACCCCTCGCCTGCCACGACCTTCGCCCACTTGGACGCCACCGTCGTGTTGTCGCGTGACATCGCTTCGCTGGGTATCTACCCCGCCGTGGACCCGCTGGACTCGACCTCGCGTCAGATCGACCCGAACGTGATCGGCGAAGAGCATTACTCGACCACCCGTGCGGTGCAGGGCATCCTGCAGCGCTACAAGGAACTGCGCGACATCATCGCCATTCTGGGTATGGACGAGCTGGCACCGGAAGACAAGCTGATCGTGGCTCGAGCCCGTAAGATCCAGCGCTTCCTGTCGCAGCCCTTCCACGTCGCTGAAGTGTTCACCGGCTCGCCGGGCAAGTACGTGCCGCTGAAAGAAACCATCCGTGGTTTCAAGATGATCGTGGCTGGCGAGTGCGATCACCTGCCGGAACAAGCGTTCTACATGGTTGGCACCATCGACGAAGCGTTCGAAAAGGCGAAGAAGCTGGGTTGATGGAAGTTCGCCGCCGCGGGGCTCAAGCCCTCGGCGGCAGTTCCCTCTAACTCTCTTTTTCAACGCTAAGGACGATACAAATCATGGCAACCATTCATGTTGACGTGGTCTCCGCCGAAGAGCAGATCTTCTCCGGCGAAGCCAAGTTCGTCGCGCTGCCGGGTGAAGGTGGTGAGCTGGGCATCCTGCCCAAGCACACCCCCCTGATCACCCGCATCAAGCCGGGTGCCGTGCGCATCGAGAAGGCCGATGGCAGCGAAGAGTTCGTCTTCGTCGCCGGCGGCATTCTGGAAGTGCAGCCGGGCACGGTGACCGTGCTGGCCGACACCGCCATCCGCGGCAAGGACCTGGACGAAGCCAAGGCCACCGAAGCCAAGAAGTTGGCCGAGGAAGCGATGAAGAACGCCAAGAGCGACATCGACTTTGCCGCCGCGCAAAGCGAGTTCGCCGCCATGGCGGCCCAGATCGCGGCGCTGCGCAAGTTCCGTCAGAAGTAATCTGCAAGACGCTTCCGCCGGGAACCCAGGTTGCCGGCCGGAACCTCAGCGCCCGCCGACGCAAGTCCGGCGGGCGTTGTCCATTTGAAGTTCTCCATTCCCCCTTTCCCTTTTCTCCCCTTTCGCCTCCCTTCGCCTCCCTTCGCCCCTCTGCCGCCGAGAGAACCGCCATGACCGCCGCCACGCCCCAACCCATTGCCATCTCCCGCCACCAGGGCCTCGATGCGATCGAGCTGAAGTCGCCGGATGGCGCGCGTGCCACGGTGCTGCTGCACGGCGCGCACCTGCTCTCCTGGGTGCCCGCCGGCGGCGAGGAGCAGCTCTACGTGTCGCCCAAGACGGCCTATGCCAATGGCGAGGCGATCCGCGGCGGCGTGCCGGTGATCTTTCCGCAGTTCTCCACCCGCGGCCCGCTCAAGCGCCATGGCTTCGCCCGCAGCAAGCCCTGGCAGCTGGTGTCGGCCGAGCAGGGCGCGGACGATGCGCTGGCGGTGCTGCGCCTGACCGACGATGCGGCCAGCCGCATGTTCTGGCCCCACGCCTTTGAGCTGGAGCTGAGCGTGCGCATCAGCGGCCGCGAGCTGCAGATCGAGCTGGCCTGTGAGAACAAGGGCGACACCGCCTTCGACTTTACCAGCGCACTGCACACCTATTTGCGCGTCCACGATCTGGACTCCAGCAGTGTCGAAGGCCTGAGCGGCCTGCAGTACGAGGACAGCGCTGCCGGCGGCGAGCTCAAGCGCCAGCGGGTCGAACTCTTGCTGCCGGGCGGCGATCTCGACCGCATCTACCACGGCCTCAAGCAAGACCTGACCCTCAAGGAACAGCTGATCAACCGCGGCCGCCAGCTGCTGATCCGCCAGCAGGGTTTTGAGGACACCGTGGTCTGGAACCCCGGTGCCGAGAAATGCGCCCAGCTGACCGACATGCCGGCCGATGGCTACCAGCACATGCTCTGCATCGAAGCAGCCCAGATCCGCCAGCCCGTGCAGCTCGCGCCCGGTGAGAGCTGGGTGGGCATGCAGACGCTCGTGCAGGCTTGAGCTGAGCACGTATGCTGGCCGCCTCAGACCGATCTCGGAGGTGTCATGGCCGGCAAGAAAGACAGCAAGAACAGCAGCAAGACCAAACCCAGGTCTGAACCGAGCATGCTCAACAAGTCCGAATACCTCGAGCGCATGGCGCCGCTGCAGCTGGAGCTCAATGCCATGGCGCAGTGGCTGCAGCACAGTGGCAAGCGCCTGGTGGTGCTGGTCGAGGGGCGCGACACGGCCGGCAAGGGCGGCACGATCGCAGCGATCTCGGAGACCTTGAACCCGCGCCAGTGCCACACCGTGGCCCTGGGCAAACCCAGCGAGCGGGAGCAGGGCGCCTGGTACTTTCAGCGCTATGTGCCGTATCTGCCCTCCGCGGGCGAGATCGCGCTGTTCGACCGCAGCTGGTACAACCGTGCCGGGGTTGAGAGCGTCATGGGCTTTTGCACGCCGGCCCAGACCGAGGCTTTTTTGCAGCAGGCGCCGGTGTTCGAGAAGCTCCTGGTGGACGACGGCATCCTCTTGCTCAAGTACTGGCTCTGCGTGGACCAGGAGCAGCAGGAGCTGCGCTTTGCCGAGCGCCTGGCCGACCCGCTCAAGCGCTGGAAGCTCTCGCCCATCGACCTGGAGGCGCGCACCCGCTATGCCGAGTACGGCCAGGCCCGTGAGCGCATGCTGGCGGCCACGCACAAGACCTACGCGCCTTGGACCCTGGTGGATTTCAATGACCAGCGCCAGGGTCGCCTGACCTTGATCCGCCACCTGCTCGATCAGCTGCCGGATGTGCGCGTGCCCCAGGCCAAGCTCAAATTTCCGCCGCTGGGGCACAAGCCGCTGACGGAGACATTCAGCGGCAGGCTGAAGCCGCTTCGAACGCAGGGCGGTGCGGCTGCAGGCAAAGGGTCAAAGGCGTAGCACGGCGTCGGGCAGTTCGTTGCGGGCGGTCTCGCCGTCCCGCAGCGGGAAATGCTGGCAGAGCAGCTCGCTCACACCGTTCACCGCGCCCGCCAGGCCGGGCTCGAACTGGCCGGCCTTCAAAGCCTCGCCGAGCGAGCCCACCAGGGCTTGCCATTGTTGCGGGCTCACGCAGGGCTTGAGGCCGCGGTCGGCCACCACCTCGATGGCCCGGTCGGCCAGCAGCAGATAGATCAGCACGCCGTTGTTGGCCTCGGTGTCCCAGACCCGCAGCTTGCCGAACAAGGTGATCGCGCGGTCACGCGCCTGCAGCCCTTTCCACAAATAGGAGGTGGGCAGGCCAGCCTCGACGCAGACGCAGATCTGGCCTTGATGACGGGCCTCGCTGGCGCGCACCAGGGCCTCGATGCGCGCCAGTGCCGCATCGGGCAGGGCGCGCTCGGCATCCCGGCTGTCCATCCAGCGGTGGCGCCACCAGCGCAGCCAGCCCTGCTTTCTTGTCTTGCTTGTCGATCCAGCGTTCATCACCAGTCTCCCGAGGCGCCGCCGCCGCCAAAATCGCCGCCGCCGCCCGAGCTGAAACCGCCACCGCCACTGTCGCTGCTGCTGCCGCCTCCGCCCCAAGATCCGCCCGACCCTCCCCAGATGACGGGGCCACTGTCGCTGCGGCCTCGGCCACCGCGGCGAACGCTGTGGCTCCGCGATCCCCCCAAGCCCATCACGCCCACCACGATCAAGGCCACAAATCCCACCAAGCCGCCGATCAGCGCGCTGGACGCCATCCAGCCGGCCGCCGAGCCCGCCACCGCACTGGTGAACAGGCTGCCGAGCTTGCGCCCGAAGATGCTGCACAACAGGGCGCCCAGCATGGGCACGCCGATGAAGAAGAGGGCGCCCAGGGTTTCGAAATCAAGGCCGCCATCGCCGGACGCCGTGCCTCGGGCCGGCGTGGCGCCGGGCGCGGGCAGCGCTTCGCCGCGGATGCGTGCTTGAAGCTGGTCCACTGCCAGGTTCAAGCCGCCGGCATAGTCACCCGCCTTGAACGCGGGGCTGAGAGCGTTCTGGATGATCTGGCGTGCGGCCAGATCGGGCACGGCACCTTCCAGCGCCTTGGCCACTTCGATGCGCACCTTGCGGTCGTTCTTGGCCACCACGATCAGCAGGCCGTCGCCCACATCCTTGCGGCCGATCTTCCAGGCATCGCCGACGCGCTGCGCGAAGGCGGCAATGTCCTCGGGCTGGCTGCTGGCCACGATCAGGATCACCAGTTGCGAGCCGCTCTCGCGCTCGAAACGCTCCAGCTTGTTCGTCAGGGCCTCGCGCTGCGCGGCGCTGAGCGTGCCCGTCTGGTCCATCACCTGCTGGGTCAGCACGGGCACGGGGCGCAGCTCCTGCGCGCGCGCCGGCCCGCCGGCCAGTGCCAGAAGCAGGCTGAGCAGCCCGCCGAGCAGGAGCAGCGGGTGCAGCCGCAGTGCCTTGCTCATGGCGGACTTATTTGGACGCCGGTTTGTCGAAGCTCACGGCCGGGGCGTTGCTGATCGCCGCCTCGTTCTGCACCGTGAAGTTGGGCTTGACCTCATAACCAAACACCTTGGCGGTCAGGTTGTTGGGGAACTGGCGGGTGTGCACGTTGTAGTCGGCCACCGACTTGATGTAGCGGTTGCGCGCCACGGTGATGCGGTTCTCGGTGCCTTCCAGCTGCACGCGCAGATCCTGGAAGCCCTGGTTGGCTTTGAGGTTGGGGTAGTTCTCGCTGACCACCAGCAGGCGAGACAGCGCGCTCGACACCTCGCCCTGGGCGGCCTGGAACTTCTTCAGCGCCTCCGGGTCCTTGGCCAGCTCGGGTGTGACCTGGATGCTGGTGGCCTTGGCGCGCGCCTCGATCACCTTGGTGAGGGTCTCTTGCTCGAAGTTGGCCTCGCCCTTGACCGTGTTGACGATGTTGGGGATCAGGTCGGCCCTGCGCTGGTACTGGCTCAGCACCTCGGCCCAGTTGGCGTTGACCTGCTCGTCCAGGGTCTGGAACTCGTTGTAGCCGCAGCCGCTGAGTGAGAGCGTCAGGGCGAGTGCCGCAGCGGCGCTGAGGGCGCTGAGGGCGCTGCGGGTGTTGCGGGTGTTGCGGGCGTTGCGTGAGGTCTTCGAGATGGCCGTCATGGAAATCCTCCGGTGTGGAATCGTTCAAGGGGCAGCGCTTCAGGTGGCGGCCCGCTCTGCGAAATCAAGTGCTGCCCCAGTATCGCAGCGTGCGATGACAGGGCTGGTGTGACACGCTTGCTCTGCAGCAAGATCACGCGCGTTGGGCATCGGATAATCCGTGCATGAATGCACCTCTGCAAAACGACACCTTCCTGCGCGCCTGCCTGCGCCAGCCCACCGACTACACCCCCGTCTGGCTGATGCGCCAGGCCGGCCGCTACCTGCCGGAGTACCGCGACACGCGGGCCAAGGCCGGCAGCTTCATGGGTCTGGCCACCAACCGCGACTATGCGACCGAGGTGACCTTGCAGCCGCTGGAGCGCTACCAGCTCGATGCAGCCATTCTGTTCAGCGACATCCTGACCGTGCCCGATGCCATGGGCCTGGGTCTCTCCTTTGCCATCGGCGAGGGGCCGAAGTTCGCCCAGGTCGTGCGTGACGAGGCCGCCGTGGCCGCCCTGGCCGTGCCCGACATGGACAAGCTGCGCTATGTCTTCGACGCGGTCAGCTCCATCCGCAAGGCCTTGAACGGCCGCGTGCCCCTGATCGGCTTCTCCGGCAGCCCCTGGACCCTGGCCTGCTATATGGTCGAAGGCGGCGGTTCGGACGACTACCGCCAGGTCAAGAGCCTGATGTACGCCCGCCCCGACCTGATGCACCGCATCCTGCAGGTCAATGCCGACGCCGTGGCTCAGTACCTGAACGCCCAGATCGAAGCCGGCGCCCAGGCCGTGATGCTGTTCGACAGCTGGGGCGGCGTGCTGGCCGACGGCATGTTCCAGCGCTTCAGCCTGGAGTACTCGCGCCGGGTGCTGGCCCAGGTCAAGACCGAGCATGAAGGCCAGCGCATCCCGCGCATCCTGTTCACCAAGGGCGGCGCGCTCTGGCTGGACGAAATCGCCGATGCCGGCGCCGATGTGGTGGGCCTGGACTGGACGGCCAACCTCGGCCGTGCTCGCGCCCAGGTCGGTGGCCGGGTTGCCCTGCAGGGCAATCTGGACCCGAACGTGCTGTTCGCGCCGCCGGACGCTATCCGCGAGCAGGTCCGTTCGGTGCTGGACAGCTTCGGCAATCCGCTGCGTGCCGATGGCGGCTGGGACGGCCATGTGTTCAATCTGGGACATGGCATCAGCCAGCACACCCCCCCCGAGCATGTCACCGCCCTGGTGGACGAGGTGCATGCCCATTCGCGTCGCCTGCGCCAAGGCGCCTGAGTGACCGCAAGGCCCGGCCGCCCTGCGTGCCGGGCCAAAAAACACGGCCACAAAACGTGAAGTAAGCACTCAGGGTAGAGACTTATCCCCACAAATCCCGAAGCGGGACAAGCCTAGCTTTCATGCTGCGCTGCAGCTCCGTGTTTTCCCGGTTGAAGGCTAAGTGCTTGATTCATAACAAGTCCGGGACCCAAGCACGAGAATGGTCTGTGATCGGTACGCTGGGTGACAAAGCGGCTGCGGCCGGCTTCTTCGAACGTTCCCCACAAAGTTATCCACAGTTTTGGTGCATTGTTTTCCGAGCCCTTTCAAATCATGCACTTAGGCCCCAAAGCTCATTCAAACTCGCAGGAGCAACCGCTTCGGCACCGGCGCCATGGCTGAATTGCCGGCGCAGCGCATTCGCGTCGCCGTGGAGGCGCCGCAGCACAGCGGCCTCAGCGGCCCGCTGGACTATCTGAGTGAGCGTGTGCTCGCACCGGGCAGCCTGGTGCGGGTGCCGCTGGGGCGGCGCGAGCTCATGGGCATCGTCTGGCCCGGTGAGCCCGACGGGGGCGCCGAGGCGGCCGCCCTGCGCCCCATCCTGGCCGAGCTGGACGGCGTGCCGCCGCTGAGCGCCAGCTGGTGCCAGCTGGTCGAGTTTGCCGCCAGCTATTACCAGCGCAGCATCGGTGAGCTGGCCCTGGCCGTGCTGCCGCCCCAGCTGCGCGAGCTGGACAACACCCAGCTGCGGGCGCGGCTGAAGAAGCTGGGCAAGTTCCTTGCAACCCCTGCCGAGGCGCAGGGCAGCGCGCCGGAGGCGGGCGAAACCCCGGCCGGCCGACCGACCCTGAGCCCGGCCCAGCAGCAGGTGCTGGATGAACTCGACGCGCTGCTCGATGCCGCGCGCAACAGCGCCCCTGCGCCCGTGCTGCTCTACGGCATCACCGGCAGCGGCAAGACCGAGGTGTACCTGCGCGCCGCCGAGCATGCGCTGGCGCAAGGTCGCCAGGTGCTGGTGCTGGTGCCCGAGATCAATCTGACGCCTCAGCTGGAAGCCCGCTTTACCGAGCGTTTTGGCGGCTCACCTGCCAGCGGCGGCACGGCGCATCGCATCGTCTCCCTGCACAGCGCTCTGACCCCGGCCCAGCGCCTGCGCAACTGGCTGGCCGCTCATCTGGGTGAAGCCGATCTGGTGCTGGGCACGCGCTTGGCGGTGTTCGCCTCCATGCCGCGCCTGGGCCTGATCGTGGTGGACGAGGAGCATGACCCGTCCTACAAACAGCAGGACGGCGCGCGCTACTCGGCCCGTGACCTGGCCATCTACCGCGCCCATCAGGAAAAGATCCCGGTCATCCTGGGCTCGGCCACGCCCTCGCTGGAGAGCTGGCAACGCGCCAACGAAGGGCGCTACAAGCGACTCCTGTTGCCAGGCCGCATCGGCGGCGGCGCCTTGCCGCGCGTGCGCCTCTTTGACATGAAGCGCATGCCGCTGAGCAAGGGCGTCACGACGGCGCTGACCACGCCCCTGCTGGACGCTCTGCGCCTGCGCCTGGAGCGCGGCGAGCAAAGCCTGATCTTCCTGAACCGGCGCGGCTACGCCCCGGTGCTGCACTGCGCCGAATGCAATTGGAAAAGCGATTGCCCGCACTGCAGCGCCTGGCGCGTGTTCCACAAGGGCGACCGCACCCTGCGCTGCCACCACTGCGGCTTCACCGAGCGGGTGCCCAGCGCCTGCCCGAGCTGCGGCAACCAGGACATTGCCCCGCTGGGCCGCGGCACCGAGCGACTGGAAGAGCAGTTGCAGGAACAGCTGCCCGGCGCCCGCGTGCTGCGCATCGATGCCGACAGCACCAAGCACAAGGGCGAGCTGGAGGCGCAGCTGGCCGCCGTGCACAGCGGCGAGGTGGACATCTTGGTCGGCACACAGATGGTGACCAAGGGGCATGACTTCCGCCGCATCACCCTGGTGGCCGCGGTCAACCCCGATGGCGCCTTGTTCAGCAGCGATTTCCGCGCGCCCGAGCGCCTGTTCGCCCTGCTGATGCAGGCCGGCGGCCGGGCCGGGCGTGATGCCGAGGCGGCCGCGCGCAGCGAGATGTGGGTGCAGACCTGGCACCCCGAGCATGCGCTCTACCAGGCGCTCAAGCAGCATGACTTTGAAGCCTTCGCCAAGAGCCAGCTGGCCGAGCGCGAATCGGCCGGCCTGCCGCCCTTTGCCCACCTGGCCCTGCTGCGCGCCGAGGGGCGCACGGTCGAGGCCGCGCAAGGCTTTTTGAAGGCCGCCGCAGCCTTTGCCCAGGCCATGCCCGAGGCGCAGGGCTGCCTGGTCTATCCGGCCATTCCCATGAGCGTGGCTCGGGTGGCCAATGTCGAGCGCATGCAGATGCTGGTCGAGGCCGGCAGCCGTGGCGCCTTGCAGCGCCTGCTCTGGCACTGGATGCCCGAGCTGCACGCCCTCAAGCGCGAGCACAAAGGCTTGCTGCGCTGGGCGCTGGACGTGGACCCGCTGGCGATCTGAGCCGCACCCCCGTGCGGCCTCAGAAGCTCTCCCACTGTTCGTCGTGGGTGCCGGTGGCGGCCGATTTGCTGGCCTGAGCCCGGGGCGCTGCCATCGGGGCAGCCGAGGAGGCCTTGAACTCGGGCCGGACCACGTTCTGCGCGCGCTCGGCGCTGCGGCGCTCCTGGCCGGCCCAGCCGGCGTTGGCGGCCGCCGCGGGCTGGAAGGTGCGCTTGTGGGCCACGGCTTTGAATTCGGCCGCCGCAGGCTGTTGCGCCTGCTCGCTCAGGCGGAACACCGCCACCGATTGCACCAGACCGGCCGCTTGCGAGCGCAGGCTGTCGGCCGCGGCCGCACTTTCCTCCACCAGGGCGGCGTTCTGCTGGGTGGTGTGGTCCATCTGGGTGACCGCGTCGCTGATCTGGCTCATGCCGGCGTTCTGCTCAACGCTGGCGGCGCTGATCTCGCCCATGATGTCGGTGACACGCTGGATGGCGCGCACCACCTCGTCCATCGTGGCGCCGGCCTCGTCCACCAGCAGCGTGCCTTTTTCCACCCGCTCGACGCTGGCGGTGATCAGGCTTTTGATCTCCTTGGCCGCCTCGGCGCTGCGCTGCGCCAGATGACGCACCTCGCTGGCCACCACGGCGAAGCCGCGGCCCTGCTCGCCAGCCCGGGCCGATTCGACGGCGGCGTTCAGCGCCAGGATGTTGGTCTGGAAGGCAATGCCGTCGATCACGCTGATGATGTCGGCGATGCGCTGTGAGGCCTCGTTGATCTCCTTCATGGTGCTGACCACCTGGCCGACGACGTGGCCGCCCTTGGTCGCCACCAGGCTGGCGCCCTGGGCCAGCTGATTGGCCTGCTGGGCGTTCTCGCTGTTCTGGCGCACGGTGGCGCCCAGCTGTTCCATCGAGGCCGCGGTTTGCTGCAGGGCGCTGGCTTGCTCCTCGGTGCGGCTGGACAGTTCCAGATTGCCTTGCGCAATCTCGTTGCTGGCCGTGGCCACGCTCTCCGAGCTGCCGCGCACCTGCGTGACCAGCTCGGACAGGCCGGATTGCATCTGCTGCAGCGCTTGCAACAAGGGGCTGAACTCATCGCGCCGTTCGTCGGTTGGAACGGGGTTCAGGTCACCGTCGCGCACACGCTCGGCCACCTGGCGGGCCAGGCCCACGCGCTGGCGCAAGCCCCGGCCGATCAGAAAGGTGGAGCTCAGCAGCAGGACGATGCAGCCGATGACCAGGGCTTCCAGTCCGCGCTCAATCTGGGCGGTGCGGGTCTCGACGTTTTGCAGGTCATGGACCAGCAGCTCGGTCTGGTACTCAACCAAGGGTTCCAGCACGGCCAACACCTCGTTGCGTTTGGGCACGGTCTGCTCTGCCAGATGGGCGAAGGCCTCGGCCTTCTGGCCCGCTTCGAGCAGGCGGATGTCCTGCTCCGCGGTTTGCCAGAAGCTCTGCAGCTTGGCGGGCAGGCTGGCGAACATCTGCCGACCCTGGTTGGTACTCAGGTGTTTTTCAAAGCCATCGAGCTCTTCCTGGATCAGTTGGCGGCGGGTGCTGATGTCGGCCAGGGCCTTGGCCTGCTCCTCGGGGCTGCGCGCCAGGATGGCATGGCGCAGCTGCAAGGAGGCGCGCGTCATATTGAGCTCCATCTGGCTCATGCGCGAGAGTTGCGGAACGCGCACGGTTTCGGTCTGCCGGGCAGTGGCAGTGACCGAGCCCAGATTGGACCAGGCATAGACCGTCACGGCAGCCAGGCTGCTGCACACCAGCGCGGAGACGAGGTAGAGGCGCTGGGTGATGCCCAGCGAGGCGATCAGCTTCATTGCGGGACTCCGGTGTGAAAAGGCGAACTCAGGGCGTGTTGTGGAGCACGGTGCACATCAGTTCAAGACCAGCATTTCGGCCGGCAGCAGGCCCATGGCCGCACCGCCAAGCAGGCGCTCGATGTCGAGCAGGATCAGCATGCGCCGGGTGTCCTCGGCATCTGGTGTGCCGATGCCGGCGATGTAGCCGGCATCCAGCGCTTGGCTGAAGCTCGGTGCGGGCTTGATCTGGGGGCCGCTCAGGGCCAGCACATCGCTGACCGAATCGACCACCACGCCGATCACGCGCTCCCGCAAGTGCAGCACCACAGTCACGGTCAGCGCGTCATAGTTCACCTGGGGCAGGCCGAAGCTCATGCGCAGGTCGACGATGGGCACGATCACGCCGCGCAGATCGACGATGCCCTTGACCCAGGCGGGCGCGTTGGCGATCTGGGTGGGCGCTTCGTAGGAACGGATCTCCTGCACGCAGCGCAGCGGAATGCCGTAGGACACGCCACCCAGCTGGCAGCTCAAGAACTCCTGGCTGCGACCACGGTCCAGATGCTCTTGCATCACGGACAGCGTGTGGCTGCTGGTCTCAGGGATCACTTGAAGCGCGCTCATGTCGGAGTCCTCGGTGGGTCGGTACAGGCCTCCACTTTAAATAATCAAAATGATAAAAACCAGCTTTGCCAAATGATAAGACCGCCTGCCGTGCGCTTGTTCACGCAGGTTCAGGCGGCCTTCAAGCGCCGCGGTTTGGCGGGCCGGCGCTGGCCCGGCCGCTTGGGCGGGCTTGTCAGATTTGCGGTGTTCTCGGCGTGCAGCCGGGCTGCGTGCGACGCCGGAGCCCCCAGCCCAACAGGCCCAAGCCTCCCAGCAGCAGGGCCGCGCTGCTCGGCTCGGGCACGGCAGCCACCTGGCCCAAGACCAGGTCATTGGCCGCCACCCAGGTCAGGCCATCGCTGGGCTGCACGGCGCTGATCTCGAAGTAGCGGATCTGGCTGGTCGAGGCAAAGCCGTAGAACGTGCCCGGTTGGGCGTTCTCGATGATCACCACCTGCTCGATGCCGTCGGCATCGAGGGCATTGAGCTTGATGCTCTGGCCCGGCAGAAAGGCGCCGAGTGCATCGGTGCCGAAGAAGAAGCCGCCAACGCCGTAGACCTTGTCCGTGTAGTTGAAGTCGAAGCTGATGACATCGGTGGCCTGGTCGGTGGACAGCCAGACATCGCTGTCGCTGCCGGCGTTGTAGAAGCTCGAGTAGTCGCTGCCGTCGAATTTCAGCGCATTGACCACATAGCTGTAGCCGCCACCGGGTTCGCGGTACAGCGAGCTCGGGCCCTGGGCCCAGAAGAGGTCGTTGAAGCTGTCCGTGACCGGCGCCGAGATGGCGGCGTTGAAGGCGGCTTGGGAGCTGTAGAAGCGCATGTCCGCCTGGGCGGGTAGGGCGCTGCCCAGCAGGGCGGCGCAGGCCAGGGCCGGAACGGCGAGGCGTGTGGAAGCAAAGAGATTCATGCGTAGATCTGCCTGTTTGGTTTCATGTGAAGAGGGAAGGGCGGCGTGCGGGATCCAAGCGGCTCACAGCTTGTCGCAGCGGCCCATGCGGGCGCCGGCCTTGACCTGGTCGCGGAACTCATCGGGGAAGCGGGTCGGCAGTGACTGGCCGGCGCGGCAGACGTAGGCCGTGCTCAGGTCGATGCGCCAGGTGGCTTGCACGCCGGTCATGCCGCCCATCAAGACCTGACCCTTGCCGCTCAGGGCGATGGGGTTCTCCAGGCCGTACTTCTCGGCCTCGACCACGCCCTGCTTCTTGAGGAAGTCGTTCAGGCCGATCCAGCCGATGTCTTCCACCCACATGAAGCCGGCGAACATGGTGAAGAAATCCCCGGCCCGGGCCAGCACCACGCGGCCGTCATCGCTGATGGCGCTGATGTTGATGGGCGGGCGGCCGGCATTGGCTTCCACCCAGTCGGCGCCTTCCACGGCGCAGTGGTCGATGCCGTCCCAGCTGATGAAGGGCATGTCGATGCAGTAGCGCGGGCTGCTGCGCGGGGTGAAGGCGTCGGGTCCGGTGCCCTTGAGGGCATTCCACATCACCATGCCTTGCGCGGTGGCCAGGGGCACGCGGCTGCCGTCGTAGTTCACCACCTCGGCGCTGGCTGCGCCGGTCAGGGCGGTCAGGTCCACGGGATTGGCGTCACCGACCCAGGCGATGGCGCGGTCGAAATTGGCCGTGCCCACCACCACGCGGCCGTCACCGGAGATGCCATCGGCACGCATCCAGGGCAGGCCGCGCAGGTCCAGGCCGTCGAGCTTGAGGGCCTGGCCGCCGCCTTCGGCGGTCCAGCGGTAGGGCACGACTTGCAGGCCGAGGTCGGTGCTCCAGTCGTGCACGACGCAGCTGCCATCGGGGTTCTGGTGGCCGCTGTAGCCCACGGCGGCCGTGCCGGTGGCATTCATGCTGAAGCCGTAGCTGCTGGTCACGCCGGCCGCGCCGCCCAGGCCGCATTCATCGCTGAGCGCGCCCATGGGGCTGGCCTGGCCGGTGTCGAAGTCCCACAGCGCCATCTGCTTGATGGTGTAGCTGTAGCCATCGGGGTCGGTGTGGACGATGCCGTCGAAATTGGCTTCCACCAGCATCTTGCGGCCATCGGCCGTCAGGTTGCTGCGCGAGGAGGCAAGCAGGTCCAGGCTGTCGGGGAAGAGCTGGATGCCGTCCTTGGCGTCCCAGTACAGCGGGTAGCCGAAGCCATAGCCGCCGCCGGCGCGCTGGCCGTCCAGCGACAGGCTGCTCAGGAACACGCCGCCGATGAAGTCGTACTGCACGCCGTCGCGATGGCCGTTGAAGATGATGTCGGCCTGGGCCACCTGGCCGGCCTGCACCTCGATGGCGCTGGCCTTGCAGGGCGAATCCAGCGTCGGGTCGTGGCTTTCGCCGGCGTTCCAGTACTCGGCCTGCGAGAGCAGCATGGCCGGCCGGGTCGGGTAGCCGCCGCCGCTGATTTCCTCGATGTAGAGCTGGTAGCGCTCGCCCGGCTTTAGGTTGTTGATGCGGAAGCGCCCGTCCGGGCCCAGCTTGCCCTGGCTCTGGTCACCCGACATGGCCGAGACCGCGTCGCCCAGCGGGTCGCGCACATTGCGCGCCACCACATTGATGCCGCTGTAGCCGGTCTTGCCGTCCTTGAGCAGCAGGCTGCCGGCAATGGAAGCGCTGCGTGCCAGGTAGTCGGCCGTGGGGTAGAGGTTGGAGATGCCGGCGATGTCGTCGGGCCGGTCCACCGTGCTCATCTCCTGGCCGATCGAGCGGCCCTTGGCCACGTTCTGCGGGTCGATGAAGGGGAACATGGTCTCGACCTGCTTGGGGTCGATGTGGCTGGCGGCCGGGCCGTAGAGCCAGTGGTGCACCGGCGCCACGCAGCCGGGCACGCCGGGGTAGAGGTCGCGGTTGTAGGTCGGCTGGCTCATGAAGGCGAGCTGGCCATTGACCTGCGAATGCGAGAGGTTGATGGCGTGGCCGAACTCGTGGGTGAAGACGCCGGCATAACGCGTGCCCTTGACGTCGGCCGGCGGCGCCGAGCGCTGACCGATGGGCGGGTTCTCGTGGCTGACCATCCAGCCGTTCATCAAGGCCGTGGCCTTGACGATGGTCTCGGGGTAGCCGTCGCCGTCGCGGTCTTCGGCGATCTCGGGCAGGGCGATGCCCAGCACCTGGTCGCGCGGCACGCCGAAGAAGTCTTCCAGCACCCGGCCGTCTTCGTCGTAGATGACGTAGAAGCCGCCCTGGTTGTACTGGCCATAGACCAACTGGGCGCTGGCCGCGTCATTGACATCGCGGCCGATGCTGGGCACGGCGGTGAAGGGGGTGAACTGGGCCGGGTCGGTCTGGGCGCGCCAGGTCGAGGTGGCCACCGAACTCCACTGTTGCAGCGCAAAGGCGGTGATGGCATTGGCCTGCTCGGCGCTCAGGAAGACGCTGCCGTCGTTCTTGCGCGTGAACACGCCGACATCGGTGTAGACCTTGATCGGGACCTGCGTCGTGTCCCAGCGCAGGGGCTGCGGGTCACCAGGTTTGTCGGTCAGGTAGAGCGGGCCGGCGGCCTGGCTGCCGGCAGCCAGCAGCATCAGGGCCGCGAGCACCGTGCGGCGCAGGGGTTTGCGAATCGGGTGGGTGAAGAAGGTGTTCATCAGCGCATCGCTCCCGTGGCCAGCCAGTTGTTCTTGACGGTGCGTTGCACCAGACCTTGCAAGGTGTTCAGGTCCACGCCGCCGGCGCGGTTTTCCAGCATGCGGGCCTCGTTGCGGCGCAGCAGACCCGGCGTCACTTCCAGGCCCTCGAACAGGCCGACGTTGTTGAAGCCGTTGGTGGCCTTGTTGCCGGTGATGGTCAGCTTGCCCTGGGCCAGGCCCACGGGGGTGCTGAAGCCCGAGCGGGCGGCCGGCTTGTTCATGAAGGCCATGACCTTCTCGCCCACCTGCCAGTTCGGCATGCCTTCGATCTTGGCCGGCAGCAGGTAGCGGCCATCGTCCATCTTGCGGGCGCGCAGCAGGCCGTACTGGCGGAAGGTGTAGGCGCTTTGCGGCGCCAGGGTCTTCTTGGCGCTGCTGCTGACCTTGAGCGTGATCTCGGTGTAGGGCAGGCCGTCCTGGATGCCGTCCTTCACGGCCGTGACCTGGCCGTTGACGATCAGGTCGGCACGGCCGATCAGCTGGGCCAGGTTCTGATTCGGCAGCTGGGTGGCCTGGGCTACTTGCGGCTGCAGCAGGGTCAGGCCTGCAATCAGGGCCAGGCCGGCGCCAAGGCGCGCGCTCCCGGCCAGGGGGCTGTGGTTCATGGGGGATTCCTCCGTTGCGGTTCGGTGCTTGCGAGGGTGGGCCGGGCCGGCCCAGTGCAAGCCCGCACCTTAGCCAGCCGGGTCGGGCACCACCCCCCCCGCCGCGGGTGGTGGGGTGGCCGCGGCCCACCCGGGAAAACCTGAGCCCTCGTGGGCGTGCCGGGCACCGGCCTGGTGCAAAGTGGTGCAACCCGGTGCGGACTGGGGTGGACCCCAAGGGTTTTGGAGGCCCGGCCGGACCCCATGGGTGGGGGCTTTGCCTGAGGCGGTGGCCCCGGGGCTGCCCCTAGACTTTGGCCATGAAGTTCGAGCTGTGCGATGAGGAGTTGGCCGGGCTGGAGCAGGAGCTGGAGGACGCCGGCGGCCTGGCCCGTTTGCAAGCCTTGGCCGAGATGGCCTGGCATCTGCGCCAGCGCGACAGCCTGCGCGCCCTCAAGCTGATCGCCGAGAGCGAGCGCCGCCTGGCCATTGCCCAGGCCGCCGGCAAGCCCCTGCCGCCGCCCTTGGCCGCGCGCCTGGGCCTGCGTCTGGCCCTGGCGGCCAGCGAGATCGCCGTGCATTTCTGTCGTTTGGACGAGGCCCACACCCAGCTGCGCCGGGCGCGCGCCTGCCTGCTCGGGCTGAGCGAGGTCGATTACGCCTGGGCCGTGGGTGATTGCTGGCTGGTCGAGGCGGCCCTGGCCAAGGCGAGCGGCGAGCGCAGCCGCGAGCTGCAGGCCTTGCGCCAGGCCGAGGCGGTCTGTGTCGCCAGCGGCGATGCCCAGCGCGCCGGCATTGCCCGCGGCGTGGCCTGCAGCGAGTTCAGCATCAGCCAGTCGGCCGATGAACACGCGCCCGCCGCCAGCGGTGCCTCGGTCGCCGGTGGCCCGGCGGCCGAAGCCTGGCAGCTGGCGGCCCAGGCCTTCCCCTTGTGCCTGCGTGAGCCGGCCACGGCGGCCGGTCTGTTCCTGCGCGCGGCCGAGCTGGCGCGCGGCATGGGCATGCGCCGCTTTGTCTGCATCGTCACCATGAATGCCGGCAATGCCTGGCTGGAGCTCGGTGACCTGAACAATGCCGCCAGCTGCTTCGAGCAGGCGGCCGAGCTGGCTGCGCGCACCGGCTGGCCGGTGCTGATGGGCACCAGCCAGACGCAGATCGGCCGGGTGCTGCGCCATCTGGGCCGCTTCGAGGAAAGCCAGACCGTGCTGCACGAAGCCCTGGCCCTGCTGCGGGTGGCGCCGCCCGGTACCATCAAGGCCTTTGCCTGCAGCGAGCTGGCCCTGACCCTGCTGGCTCTGGGCCAGGCGCCGGCCTCGGTGGCGGTGATGGACGAGGCCATCGCCCTCTACCGCGCCGCCCAGTCGAATGTGAACCTGGCGCTGAACCTGGTGCGCCAGGCCCGCGCCCAGGCCCAGCTGGGCGCCACCGAGGCGGCCCTGGCCGCGGCTGGCGAGGCGCAGGCGCTGATCGAACGCTTTGGCTACACGGCCCTGGCCGTCGAGCTGGACGAGGCCCTGGCCGAGGTGCACCGCCACGGCGGCGCCAAGCTGCCGCCGCCGCCCGGCATGACCGCGCCCAGCGCCACCATCCATTTCGCCCAGACCGCCTTGCACCGCGGCATGAGCATCCCGGGCTGGAAGCCGCCGCCGGCCCTGCTGGCCTATCTGGCCGATGCCTGGGCCGAGGCCGACGAGATGGCCCAGGCCTACTCCTACGCCCGCCTGGCCCGTCTGGCTCACGAGCAGGGCGACGCCCTCAAGCTCAAGGACCCGCGCACCATGCTGCACCTGCTGGGTTACCGCAGCCTGCTGGCCGCGCGGGCCAGCGAGCCGGTGGCGCCCTCGCCCTTGCGGCCCGCCGCGGAACCCACCCTGCCGGCGCCGGGGCCGCTCAGCGCCGGCGCCGAGTCCCTCACTCCCAAGGAGGGCGAGATCTTGCAACTGCTGGCGCGCAACTACTCCAACAAGGAAATTGCGCAGGCCCTGGGCGTCAGCGCCGAGACGGTGAAGTGGCACCTCAAAGGCCTGTACGGCAAGCTGGCCGCGGGCTCGCGCCGCCATGCGGTGACCAAAGCCCGCACGCTGGGCATGTTGCACAGCAGCGCCTGATCGCCCCCCCTAATTCATGGACGCCGGCATGTCCGGTTCGGCCGCTGTGCTGCCGTTGGCTTTCCCTGAGTGCGCAAGGTGCGCCCTTCAAGACTCAAGGAGCCATGACCATGAAAAACCGCCTGTCCAGCCTCGGGCTGAGCATTGTCCTTGCCAGCACCCTTGTGCTGGCTGCGCCCGCCCGGGCGCAGAACTACCAGATCACCGGCAACGTCAACACCCTCGCCGCCTTGTTCTCGCCCGGCCCGCGTGAGGACCAGCAGCATGCCGCTGATTTCAACTGGTACGACCGGCCAGAGGCACGGGTGCTGCAGACCCTGGACCAGTTCTCCCAGGTCAGCAACGGCGGCTTTGGCCGGGCCACGCTCTCGGCCGGCATGGGTGAGCTGCGCGCCTTTGCGCATGCGGCCTACCCGAGCGGCATCCCGGAGCCGCACTACTACGGCTACTCCTTCGGCACCGCCCAGGCGAGCTTTGCCGACACGGTGCGCGTGCAGGGCGCGGGTCTGGCCGTGGGCACGCCGGTGCGCTACGAGCTGAGCCTGTGGATCGACGGCCAGCTGAGCAGCCCGAACTTCGAGATCGGCGGCGTCCTCAATGCCAACGGCCTGGCCCAGATGCAGCTGATCGACCGCAGCAGCAATCTGCGCGAGAGCTTGAGTTGGGACGCCAAACGCGACGCCACCGGCTGGTATCGCATCGGCCTCAACACCGTGGTCGGGCATGAGCTGATGATCACCGGCATGCTCTACGCCGGGGCCGACATCTCTTCCAGCGCCACCCTGGCGCGCGAGGTCGTGGCCGACTTTGGTCACACCGCGCGCTACTACCTGCAGACCTCGGAGCCCGGTCTCAACACCACCGGGATGAGCGGCCATGACTTCAACATCAGCGCCGTGCCCGAGCCGGGCTCGGGCCTGCTGCTGGGCGCCGGGCTGCTGAGCTTGCTGGGCTGGCTGCAAGGGCGTCGCCGCTGAGCAAGGATCAGCGAAAGAAGGGCGGCAGGCCCGGCCCTGGCATGATGGCCCGCCATGACACGCCTGCCCTGCGCGCCCGAGCACTGGACCGAGTTCTCGGCCCTGCTCGATGCCGCCCTGGAGCTGCCGGCCGGCGAGCGGGCCGCCTGGCTGCAGGGCTTGCCGCCGGAGTCCGCGCACCTGCGGTCGGCGCTGAGCCGGGTGCTGCGTCAGGACGAGCCGGGTGCGCCGCAGCTGGAGCTGCCGCATCTGGCCGGGATGGGGGAAGACAAGGGGCGTGGCTTCGAATTGCAGCCCCAGCAGGTTCTCGGCCCCTGGCGCCTTCTGCGCCGGCTGGGCCTGGGCGGCATGGGCGAGGTCTGGCTGGCCGAGCGCTGCGACGGCGCCTACCAGCGCCAGGTGGCGCTCAAGCTGCCCCATGCCCAGGCCCTGGCCGGCCCCGGGCGGCAACGCTTTGCCCGCGAGCGCGACATCCTGGCCGCGCTCCAGCACCCCCACATCGCCCAGTTCTTCGATGCCGGCACGGCTGAGGACGCCGCGGGCCAGGACCAGCCCTGGCTGGCGCTGGAGTATGTCGAGGGCCAGTCCATCGCCGAGGATTGCAAGGCCCGACGCCTGCCGCTGCGCGAGCGCCTGCTGCTGATGCTGCAGGTGATGGAGGCGGTGCAGCATGCCCATGGCCGGCTGCTGGTTCACCGCGATCTGAAGCCGTCGAACGTGATGGTCACGGCCCAGGGCCAGGTCAAGCTGCTGGACTTCGGCATCGCCAAGCTGCTCGGTGCCGAGGGCGAGGCGTCGGGCGGTGCCGAGGCCACCCGCCTGCTGATGGCCACGCCCGCCTATGCCGCCCCCGAGCAGCTGAACGGCAGCCCCATCACCGTGGCCACCGATGTTTTTGCCCTCGGCGCCTTGTCGCACACCCTGCTGTGCGGCCAGCCGCCAGTGCGCGGCGGCGACGATCGTTTGGCCTCGCAGAGCGTGAGCGAGGGGCAGGCCGAAGGCTGCGGCCTGAGCCGGCGCCGGCTGCAGCGGGCTTTGCGCGGTGATCTCGATGCCTGGCTGGCCAAGGCTCTGGCCGAGAACCCCTCAGACCGCTACGGCAGCGTGCAAGCCATGAGCGAGGATCTGCGCCGCCACCTTGCCGGGCGGCCGCTGCAGGCGCGCCGCATCGGCGCCTGGTCGCGGCTGCGCCTGGCCTGGCGGCGCCACTGGCTGATGGCCACCCTGCTCACTGCCCTGATCCTGAGCCTGGCGCTGGGTCTGGCGGGCACGGCCTGGCAGGCCCAGCAAGCGCAGCGGCAGGCCCAGCGTGCCGAGGCGATTCAGGGATATTTGCTGGGTCTTTTCCGCACCCTGGACCCGCGTGAGAGCGATGCCCAGGATCCGGCCGCCGCCATGCGCCGCCTTCTGCAGCAGCAGATGGCGCAGATCGAGCAGCAGCTGCCGCAGGACCCCGAAACGGCCGATGCCTTGCTGCGCCTGAGCAGCACGGTGGCCACCTACCTCAGTGACGAGGCCCGCAGCCTGGAACTGGCCGGCCTGCGCTGGCGCCTGTTGCAGCAAAGGCTGGGACCCGGCCACCCACGCAGCGGCGAAGCCGGCCTCAGCTGGTTCTGGGCCCTGTGGTCGGGCGGGCAGCGCGCGCAGGCCGCCGAGGTCTTGGCACTGCTCGACACGCAGCTGCCGGTGCACGGCCTGTTGCGCGCGGAATGGTGGCTGGCGCGGCGCGATGTGCTGGACGAACAGGGTGCCGCGCCGGCTGCGCGTCACGATGCCCTGCTGCAGGCACTGCAGCGCTACCAGGGCGAGGCGCCGCAGGACAGTGGCCATGTGGTGGTGCTGGGGCATCTGGCGCGCTGGCATCTGGCGCAGGGTGAGCGTGCCGAGGCCAAGGCCTGGTTGGACCGGGCCCTGGCCCTGGCGCCACGTGCCGAGCCGCCGATAGCCCTCGACCAAGCGCGGCTGCTGGGCTTGCGCGCCGAGCTCTGGGCGGCCGAGGGCCAGCCTGAGGCACAGGCACGCGATCTGGCCGAGGCCGTGCGCTTGCTGCGCGGCAGCCTGGGGCTGGCCAATCCGCTGGGCTGGGCCTTGCTTGGGCAGCAGCTGGGGTTTTTCTGCAAGGGCGGGGCGGCGATGCAGGCCCAGGCCGAGGCCTTGTGGCAGGAGTTGCAGCCCCTGGTCGTGGCCAGCCGTGATGCGCGCGCTCGCCCGCTGCTGGCCCAGGCCGAAGCCTGCGGGCTCAAGCGCTGAGCATGCTCAGCAGCAGGGCGCGGGCCTTGAGCCAGTCGCGCCGCACTGTGCGTTCGGTCAGGCCCAGGGCTGCGGCGATCTCGCTTTCGCTGAGGCCGCCGAAGTAACGCATCTCCACCACCTGGGCCAGGCGCGGCTCGACCGCCTGCAGGGCGAGCAAGGCCTCGTGCACGGCCAGGGCCTCGGGTTCGGGCGCGGGGCCGGGCAGGGCGGCCAGGCTCTCGGTGTCGAGGCTGAGTGCGCCCTGGCCACCGCCGCGGCGTTCGGCAGCCTGCTCGCGCGCCAGGTCCACCACCACCGAGCGCATCACCCGCGCGGCATAGGCGAGGAAATGGCCGGGGCTGGCGAACTCGGGCGCCGCGGATGCCGGGGCGGCCTCGCTGCGCAGCAGGCGCAGATAGCTCTCGTGCACCAGGGCCGTGGTGTTGAGTTGCAGCTGGGCGGCGCCGGCCCGGCGCAGGCGGGCTCGGGCGATCAGCTTGAGTTCGCTGTACAGCGCGGCGAAGCGTTGCGAGCTCGGGAGCTCGTCGTCGCGCGTGGCGGGCGCCTCGCCGGCGCTCATGGCGTGGCGGTTTCCGCGCTCAAGGTTTGCAACTGGGCGCTCAGCTCGGCCCACAGGCTTTCTGCCCCGGCAGGCCAGGGCTGGCCGGCGGCCAGGGCGGCTTCCAGCTGGCGCTCCAGGCGGCCGGCCAGATCGCTGCTGGCCTCCAGGCCCAGGATCAGCAGCACGCTCTTGAGGCTGTGGGCCAGGCGGCGCACCGTGGCCAGCTCGCGGGCGGCACAGGCGCGCTCGCCCTCGGCGCGGTCCATGGCGAACTGCTGCAGGCTGGCGGTGCGAAAGCCGCGGTAGAGCGTCATATCGCCGCCGAAATTGCGTTGGATGGCTTCCAGGTCGGGCGTGGGGGCGGCGCCAAGCTCGGGCGCAGCTGTCGGCAAGGTCTGTGCGGCCGCCGCGGGCGGCTGGTCCAAGGGCACCGGGCCCAGGGCTTCTTCCACGCAGGCTTCCAGCTCGCTGACCGAGCAGGGCTTGAACAGCATGCGCTCCACGCCCAGGGTCTGAAGCTGGCTGCGCACCTGGGGTTGCAGGCCGGCGCTGAAGGCCACCAGATGGGCCTGGCCGCGCAGGGCGGGGCGGGCCTGCAGCTCGGCCAGCAGCTCCTGGCCCGAGCGGTCGGGCAGCATCAGGTCGGTGATCAGGAGATCCACCGGCTGCTCGGCCAGGGCTTGCAGGGCGCTGCCGACATTGCCGCAGACCCGCAATTGCACCGCCAGGTCTTCCAGCACCATGGCGACAAAGCGCTGCAGCGAGGGGTCGTCTTCGACCAGCAGGACCCGGCGCGAACTCATGCCGCCTGCTCCGGCGCGCCCAGGGCCTCGCGCAGAGCCTGGGGCAGGTCCAGCACCAGGCGCGGCTTGTGCACCAGGGGCACGCCGGCCAGGGCGAAGGCATAGGGCTGGCGCTGGTCTTCATCCAGCGAGGTGACGACAACCAAGCGGCTGTGCGCGAACTGCACATGCGAGCGCAGGCTGGTGATCAGGGTGGCGCCGTCGATGCCGGGCAGCAGGATGTCGACGATCAGCACCTCGGGCTGCAACTGGCCCACCATGGCCAGGCCGACGATGCCGTCGTGCGCGGTGTGCAGCTCCACATCGGGGAACTGCTGCTTGAGCAGCATGGCGATCAGGTTCTGGTAGTGCACCGAGTCTTCGATCACCAGCACGCGCCGCGGCCGGCCGGCGTTGCTCTCCGGCGCGGCCGTGGCCTGCAGGCGACCGGCGGCCCGGGCCAGGGCGCCCGGCCCCTGGCGTTGCAGCTGCCAGGCCTCGACCGATTCACGCGAGATGCGCCGGTGGCCGCCGGGGGTTTTCCAGGCGGTCAGTTCGCCGCGGTCCACCATCAGCTGCACCGAGCGCACCGCCAGGCCCAGCATGCGGGCCACCTCCATGGTGCTGTAGTCGGGGCTGTCCATGTCTTTGCTGTGTTTGGATTCAGGCATTGTGTGATTTTGCCGAATTTGCCCGACGGGCATGCGTTTTTTTATCGCACTTCAATTGATACAAATGATAAATTGAACGCACTGAAGTTCAGTTTGCAGGAGCCCGCCATGAAAAAGATCTTGATCGTCGATGACCACGCGGACATTCGCCGCCTGATCCGCATGACGCTGGAGTTCGAGGACTACGAGATCCACGAGGCCGCCAACGGTGACAGCGCCTTGGAGCGAGCCCTGATCCTGCAGCCGGATTTTGTACTGATGGATGTGATGATGCCTGGCGGCATGGATGGCCTCGAAGCCTGCCGCCGCATCCGCGCCGAGCCCAGCCTGCGCAACACCCATGTGATCCTGCTCAGCGCCCGCGGCCAGGCGCAGGACAAGGAGGCCGGTCTCAAGGCCGGCGCGCATGACTATCTGGTCAAGCCCTTCAGCCCGCTGCGTCTGATCGACGCGCTGGCCTCGCTCTGGTTGGTGGACTGAAGCCATGGCAACTCTGGACCGGTCTGGCTTCCACCAGAATTCCAACTTCGCGGATCTGATGGCCATGAAACCCAACGACACTCCTGTCGATCTGCTGGCCGAGCCCGAGCGTCTGGCCGCCGGCGCGCGCCAGTTCGATGCCATGGCCTCGGCGCAAATGGAATGCATTCTTTCCGACCTGGGGCGCATGTACCAGGAGCGCAACGAGGCCTTGCGCGAGGTGGCGCAAGCCCATCACGAGGCCTTGCTGCGTCTGGCCCGGGCCGCCGATTTCCGCGATGACGACACCGGTGTGCACATCGTGCGCATCGGCTTCCTGGCCGAGGCCCTGGCCCTGCTGGCCGGGCAGACGCCTCAGGCCGCCCAGATGCTGCGCTGGGCCGCGCCCATGCACGACATCGGCAAGATCGGTGTGCCCGACCATGTGCTGAAGAAACCGGGTGCCTACACGCCCGAAGAGCGCCAGATCATGAACCGCCATCCGCTGATCGGCGCGCAGATCCTGGGTCGCTCGCGCATCCCTTTGTTCCAGCTGGCGGCCGAGGTGGCCATGAACCACCACGAGCGTTGGGACGGCAGCGGCTACCCCATGGGCCTGGCTGGTGCGGCGATTCCGCTGTCGGGGCGTATCGTGGCGGTTGTGGATTTCTTCGACGCCCTGACCATGGACCGCTGTTACCGCCCGGCGCTGGACGACGCCACAGCCCTCGAGATGCTGACCGCGCAGCGCGGCCTGGCCTTTGACCCGCATCTGGTGGATTTGGTGCTGGCCCATGCCGGCGAGTTGATCGAACTGCGCGAGCGCATCAACAGCGACCCGCCCAGCTTCGAGTCCATGATCGACGCGAGCTGAGGCCATGAAGCTCGACGCCCTTGTGCTCCAGGAACACCGGCCCACCGTGGATCGGCAGCGCCTGGCGGTCTATCTGGCGGCGGTGTTGCTGAGCTTGGCCTTGCTGGTGTCCCTGGCCGGCCTGGCCTGGTACGAGCGCGGCGAGGCGGTGGATGCGGCCCAGGACCGCAGCCGGCTGATGAGTCGGGTGTTGGAAGACCAGATCACCCGCGCGGTGGAGAGTGCCGCGCAAGGCCTGCGCAGCCTGGGTGACAGCCCGGCCCTGGCGGCCGCCCTGGCCGGCGGCGAGGGCCACGCGGCCGGTGAAGCGCTGAGCCAGCAACTGAGCCAGACCCTGCAAGGCCAGCCGGTCTTGCGCAATGTGGCGGTGCTCAGTCTGCAAGGCCAGGTGCTGGCCAGCTCGGAAGCGGGCGAAGCCGGCCTGCAGCTGAGCCTGCCTTTGCTGGGCGCCCTGCCGCCAGAGGGAGGCGACCGTCTGGCTGCCTTGTTGCCGGGACGAGGCTTGCGCGATCTGCGCCTCGGAGCTCCGGCCTCGCCGGTGTTCATGCTGCCCCTGCTGCGCCAGCATCGACTGCCAGGAGGTCGCCATGTGCTCTTGCTGGCCTTGATCAACCCGGATGCACTGGCCAACTACCAAAGCCAGGCCTTTGCGGACGCCAAAGGCTCGGCCCTGCTGAGCAGCTTCGATGGCCAGCTGCTGGCCGCCAGTGAGTCGGTCAGCCAGGACCCCGGCACGCGCCTCAGCCACCATCCGGTGTTTGCCCAGTGGCTGCCGTCCCGTGAGCACGGCAGCTATGTCGGCGTGGGCGCCCAGCCGGGCACCCAGGTTGTGGCCTTCCGCGTTTCCCGCACCCGACCCCTGGTGGTGCTGGTGGAGGAGCGCCTGGACCTGGCCCTGCAGGGCTGGCGCGAGCTGATGCATGTGCTGCTGGCGGTGGCTGGCGCCGGCCTGGTGCTGGTGTCGGGCGCGGCCTGGGTGGCCTTGCGCAGCCTCAGCAACGGGGCGCGCGCCCGCGCGGCGCTGGACCGCGCCCACCAGCGCGTGGCCGCCCGTGAGCATGATTTGCGCGTGTTGCTCAAGAGCCTGCAGGAGTTTGTCTTCCGCACCGATGCACAGGGCGGCATCACCTTCGTCAATGCGCGCTGGTCCGCCCTCAGTGCCTTGCCCATCCGTGAGGCCCAGGGATTGCGCCTGCCCGATCTGGTAGCGCCACAGCACCGCCAGCGCATGGAGGCCTTGTTTGCGCCCGAAGGTCAGCCAGGCGAGTCGCGCAGCACGCAGTTCGCCTTGCAGGCGCCCGATGGGCAGATGCGTCGATTTGAAATCTCGGTGCTGCCCCTTCGCGACGAACAGACCCAGGCCCTGAGCGGCTTTGCCGGCAGCGCGGTCGATGTGACCGAGCGCTGGGTGGCCCAGCAAAGCCTGCAGCACCAGCTCGCCTTCAGCGCCTTGCTCCAGGAGATGAGTCCGCTGCCGGTGTCCATGTTCGATGCCGAGGGCCGCTACGTCACCGTCAACCAGGCCTGGGAAGAGTTCACCGGGCGCAGCCGGCAGGTGACGCTGGGTCAGCCGGTCGGCAATTTCATGCCCAAGGCCGAGCGCCTGGTGCACGACGAGCAGGATGCGCGTCTGTTGCGCGAGGGTGGCCGCATCCGCTACGAGACTCAGATCCAGCACCGCGACGGCAGCCTGCGCGACATGCTGATCACCAAGGTGCGCGTGCCCGACCAGAACGGCGGTGTGGCCGGCATCTTGTGCACGCTGGAGGATGTCAGTGAGTTCCGCGCCGCCGAGCGCGCCACCCGCGAGGCGCGCGATGTGGCCCAGGAGGCCTCGCGCGCCAAGAGCGAGTTCGTGGCCAATATCAGCCATGAGCTGCGCACGCCGCTGCAGTCCATCCTGGGCTTCTCCGAGCTGGGCATGGCACGCGGCCGTGATGCGCCCAAGCTGGCCAGCATGTTCAGTGACATCCAGCAGGCCGGTCAGCGCATGCTGGCCTTGGTCAACGATCTGCTTGATGTCTCGAAGATCGAAAGCTCGGTCGGCACCTTCGACCTGGAGCGCTGCGATTTGCGCGGCTTGATCCAGGGCGTGATGCGCGAGCTGGAGCCGCTGATGGCGCGCCGCCATCTGCGTTTGTCGCTGCGCCAGCCGGCCACGCCGCTGGCGGCCAAGGTCGACCCGCTGCGCTTCCAGCAGGTGGTGCGCAATGTCATGGCCAATGCCATCAAGTTCTCGCCCGAGGGCGGGGCGCTCGATGTGCGGGCTCAGCTGTCGCCGCAAGGCGAGGTCCACATCCGTGTGGCCGATCAGGGGCCGGGCATCCCGCCGGCGGAGCTGGAGAAGATCTTCGATGCCTTTGTTCAATCGAGCCAGACCAAGGATGGCTCCGGCGGCACCGGCCTGGGTCTGGCCATCTGCCGCAAGATCATCGAGATCCACGGTGGCCGCATCTATGCCGAGAACCTGGGCGAACCCGGCAGCGAGGGCTCGGGCGCGGCCTTCCACATCCTGCTGCCGCTGCGCCAGCAGGGCGATTCGCAGGTCATGAGCACCTTGGACTGAGGCCTTGCGCCCGATGCGCCGGGCATACTGCGCCGGTCCTTGGCTCTCGCACATGGCTTGATGCACGCTCCAACCCTAGCCCCACCGCAGTTTCCGCCCACGGATGCCGCCACCGTGTGCGCGGTCAGCCTCAGCGCGGTGCATGGCTTTTCCAAACAGACCGCGCCGGCCATCGAGCTGGAAGCCGGTTTGGGTGTGCGCGGTGATGCCCACCGCGGCGTGACCGTGCAGCACCGTTCGCGCGTGGCCCAGGACCCCAGCCAGCCGAATCTGCGCCAGGTCCATCTGATCCAGCGCGAGCTGTTCGAGGCGCTGGCGCCGCGTGGCCTGGTGCTGGCGCCCGGGCAGCTGGGCGAAAACATCTGCACGGCCGGCCTGGACCTGCTGGCCCTGCCCACCGACACGGAGCTGCAGATCGGCGAGCAGGTTCGCTTGCGCATCACCGGCCTGCGCAACCCCTGCGCCCAGATCGAGAACTTCATGCCGGGCCTGTTGGCCGCCGTGCTGGACCGCGGACCCGAGGGGCAGCTGATCCGCAAGGCCGGCATCATGGCCGTGGTGCTGCAGGGTGGCTGGGTGCGCCCCGGCGATGCCATCCGGGTGCAACTGCCGGCGCCGCCGCACCGGCCCTTGGAGCGGGTGTGAGCTTGGTGCTTCAGCCGCTGCGGCCTTCGCCGCGTTCGTAGACCACATTGGCCCGGCCCACCAGCAGCGGGTCCAGCGGGCCGATCTTGCTGACATCCTTGTTGGTGTAGGGCAGCTGGTGCAGCACATGGCGCAGGGCGTTGAGGCGCGCGCGCTTCTTGCAGTCGGACTTGACCACGGTCCAGGGCGCCTCGGCGATGTCGGTGTGGAAGAACATCGCCTCCTTGGCCTTGGTGTAGCTGTCCCATTTGTCCAGCGAGGCCAGATCGATGGGCGAGAGCTTCCACTGCTTGAGCGGGTGGGCCTCGCGCTCCTTGAAGCGGCGGCGCTGTTCCTCGCGGCTGACCGAGAACCAGAGCTTGACCAGATGGGTGCCGCTGCGCACCAGATTGCGCTCGAACTCGGGCGCCTGGCGCATGAACTCCGTGTACTCGTCCTGGCTGCAAAAGCCCATCACCCGTTCGACACCGGCGCGGTTGTACCAGCTGCGGTCGAAGAGCACGATCTCGCCCGCCGTGGGCAGGTGCTGGACATAGCGCTGGAAGTACCACTGGCCGCGCTCGACCTCGCTGGGTTTTTCCAGCGCCACGACGCGCGCGCCGCGCGGGTTCACATGCTCCATGAAACGCTTGATGGTGCCGCCCTTGCCGGCCGCATCGCGGCCTTCGAACAGGATCACCAGGCGCTGACCGCTGGATTTGACCCAGGCCTGCAGCTTGAGCAGCTCCACCTGCAGCGCGTACTTCTGCTTTTCGTAGCTCTTGCGCGAGAGCAGGTTCTTGTAGGGGTAGGCGCCGCTGCGCCAGTGGCTGGACAGCACCTGGTCGGGGTCGGGGCCTGCTGCGCCATCCTCGGGCGCTTGCAGCTCTTGCAGCAGGGCCTGGCGCAGCGCTTGCGCATCGTCCGGCGCGCAGCCGGCGACGATGGCCCGCACCGAGGACGCCAGGGCCGCCGGACCCTGGGTGGCGACGATATCCTTCAGCGCCTCCAGCTCGCGGGCCTGGGCGGCATCCACGGCTTTCTGGACCACCTGGCGGGCGATGCCCTGGCTGCTGTGGCCACTGGTGGTGTCGCCGCTGCGGCTGGGGCGGGGCGCGCTTTTCTTGCGCGCGACGCGTGGGGCCGGGGTGTTCGAAGTCTTGGCTGCGCTGGTGCTCATGGCGGGTGGGGGTGCTGTCATGAATCCGTCACATTCTCATCCCTGTGGCTGCTTTGTCTTGATGCAACTCAAGAAGCGGTGCTTGTGGGGGCGCAGCCGGCGACCGGCTGCGCAGTGCGTCACGCCGCCGGGCCCAGCGGATGGGTCTGCAGCCACCAGGCCAGGCTGCTGAAGCTGAGGAAGGCCAGGCTGGTGCTGGCCAGGATGATGCGAGCGATGCGGCCGTTGTCGGCGCCATAACGCTCGGCCAGCAGGGAGACATTGCTGGCGCTGGGCAGGGCGGCGGCCAGGGTCAGCACCGTCAGTTCGAAGGAACCCAGCCCCGCCCCGAGGCGCTGCGCGGCGAGGCCCAGGCCCAGCACCAGGGCCGGATGCAGCAGCAGCTTGAGCGCAGCCACCGGCAGGTAAAGCGCCGGCGGCGTGCGGCTGTGGGCATGCTGCCCAGCGCGCCAGAGCACGGCGCCGATGGTGAAGAGTGCCACCGGCGAGGCCGCATCGGCCAGCATCTGGATGACGCGGTCCAGCGGTCCGGGCGGCCGCAAGCCCGTGGCGCTGGCCAGCGCGCCCAGCGCAATCGCCCAGGGCAGGGGGTTGGAGAGGGCGCCGCGCAAGGCCTGCGCCGCGGCCAGGCGAGCGGCGCTGCGGCCGGTGGCGCCGGCCACCGCGTCGTGGGCGCGCGCCAGTGCAATGCACAGCGAGCTGGTCACAAACAGATCGGCCAGGATGGTGCAGATCACCGGCCCGGCCGCCGCCGGCCCGAGCAGGGCCACCAGCAGGGGCACGCCCATGAAGCCGGTGTTGGGAAAGGCGGCGACCAGGGCGCCGAAGGCTGCATCTTTGAGTTGCACCCGCGGCGACAGGGTCCAGGCGATGCACAGGCCGACGATCAGCAAGGCCGCGGCCAGGTAGACCCCCAGCACGGTCGGGTTCAGCAGCTGCAGCACCGGCGTGTTCATGCCGAAGCGGAACAGCAGGCAGGGCAGGGCGAAGAAAAGCACAAAGCCATTCAGCCCTGGAATCGCCGTCTCGGCCAGCAGGCCTTGCCGGGCAGCGACATAACCGCACAGGACCAGGGCGAAAAAGGGCAGCGTGACGGCGAGAATGGCGCTCATATGAGGCTTCAGTATCGCAAGGGTCAGGTTCTCACTTCGCAGCGCGTTTGGCCCGCTGGGCAGGCTGGTGGGCGCCTGGCGTGGGCCGACCACCGCTTTGGGGGGCGTGAATAAGCCCTAAATCGCGTGAGCAAATGCGCATCGCCCCCCGGTTCAAGGGCTGATGCGCTTCCCCAAGCGGGGCGCTATCCCCTAGCATGTCAGCACAAACCCTATGCGAATGCCCGAACTTGCCCTTCCCCCCCCGGCAGCTCCGACCACGTTGAGCGAAGGCACTGCCCTGGGCGTCTGGCGCCTGACCACCGCGCTGCATGGCGCCGATGGCGGCCCCAGCGGCCAGTGGTACCGCGCCCAGCATGCCTTGGCCGCTGACCAGGCTGCGGCCGTGCTGGTGCTGCCGCGCAGCGAGCGCGCCGCCGGCGTGATGCTGCGCTTCGCCGACCAGGCGCTGGACATGGGCCAGCTTTCGCACCCCAGCATTTCCGTGCCCAGCGACAGCGGCGTCACGCCCCTGGGTCAGCCCTACATGATCCTGCGCTGGGCCGAAGGCCAGCCCATCGTGCGGGCTTGCTCTCACCTGCCGCTGCGCGCGCGCCTGAACCTGATCGTCAAGCTCTGCGAGGTGCTGCGCTACGCCCACCAGCAAAGCTGGCTGCTGGCCGAGGTGGATCCCGGCATGATCTGGGTGACGCCCGACCAGCGCCTGACCCTGATGGGCATGGGCCTGATGCGCATGCCCGACCCGGAGGATCCGTTCGAGCGCGGCATGGGCCTGGGCTCGGTGCCTGGCTACGCCAGCCCGGAAGCCCTGGCCGGCGAGCCACCGAGCCTGGGCAGCGAAGTCTTCGGCCTCGGCGCCTTGCTCTACATGCTGGTCGATGGCCGCCTGCCCTCGGCTTTTGGCGGCGATGTGGACGAGGCCTCGCCCTCGGCCAGCTGGTCCAACCTCAGCGGCGCCGAGCAGTTCAGCCTGGATGCCTTGTTGCACAAGGCCGTGGCGCCGCGCGCCGACCGCCGCCATGTCAGCGCCGAAGCGCTGGCCGATGATTTGCGCGCCTGGCTGGCCGGTGAAAACCACTCGGCCCTGACCCTGAACCCCATGCCGGTCGCCGGAATCGGTGCTGACGCGGTGGACGGGCCCGACACCCTGTCGGCCTTGCCCGAGACGGCCACGGCCGGCAGCGAGCCGCGCTGGAGCCGCCGCCTGGCCCTGGCCAGTGTGATCACCGCCACCTTGCTGGTGGGCGGTTGGTTGGGCAAGCAGTACCTGCAGGGCCCGGCCACGGCGCAGGGCGCGCCGACCAACACCTCGCTGGCGCGCACCTGAGCGCGGCGCCTGCGCAGGCGGCTCAACTGCCCTGAATCGCCCCGACCCGCCCGCTTTCCACCGTGAAACGGGCCGAGGTTTCGAGCGGGCTGTCGGCCTTCCACAGCTCCTGCACCGAGCGCAGCTCGGCCTCCAGGCGGTCCGGGCGCAGCAGGAATTGCACATAGCCATGCTGATCGGCGTGCCCGTAGCGCAGATGCGGGTTGTGCGGCAGGGCGCGCTCGATGCGGCTCTGGTCCAGGCCCTGGCTGCTGATCGAGGTGCCGCAGAACTCGGTGGCCAGCAGCGGGTTGGCGGCGCTCACCGGCGCATCGAAATCGGCGCGCAGATCGGCCACATAGTTGGCGTGCACATCCCCGCCCAGCACGACGGTGTTGCGCAGCTTGCGCGCCGCCATATCGCGCAGCAGGCGCTGGCGCGCCAGCGGATAGCCATCCCAGCCATCAGTCCAGTAGACACCCGGCTCGCCGGCCTGGGTCTGCCAGTTCATGCGAGCCATCAGGGTCTGCTGGGCCAGCAGGTTCCAGGGCCGTGAGGCGTCCCAGCTTTGCGCCAGCCATTGCTCCTGGGCGGCGCCCAGCAGGCTGCGGCGCGGGTCGAGAAAGTCCGGGCAGTCTTTGAGCGACAAGGTGTTGGAGCCGCCGCGACCGGGTTTGGGGCAGACCTGCGGATCGCGCCATTGCCGGCCGTCCACGCTGATCAGCCGCGCCAGCTGGCCCCAGTCGTAGTGCTCGTGGATGCGGATGTCCTTGCCGCTCGGGCGCAGGGCCTTGGGGAAGGGCATGTGCTCCCAGTAGGCCTTGGCGGCGGCGATGCGGCGCTGCGGGAAGTCAGCCTCCAGGCCTTGTGAGTGGTCGCCGGCCCAGTCGTTGTCGACCTCGTGGTCGTCCCAGGTGACGATCCAGGGCGCGCGCGCATGCATGGCCTGCAAGGACGGGTCGCTTTTGTACTGGGTGTAGCGCTGGCGGTAGTCGTCCAGGCTGCGGCACAGGCCGCCTACATGCACGCGCGGCGCCGGGCCGCTGGCCGAGGCGTTGGAGATGGCCGCGCTCTCGTAGATGTAGTCGCCAAGGAAGAGCACCAGATCGAGGTCCTGGCGCGCCATATCGGCCCAGGCGGCGTAGCGGCCATGGTCCCAGCGTTGGCAGGAGGCGATGGCGAAGCGCAGCGAGTTGACCTTGGCATCAGGCGCTGGCGCCGTGCGCGTGCGCCCGACTGGGCTGCGCGCGCCCAGGGCGGTGAAGCGGTACCAGTACCAGCGGTCGGGCTTGAGCCCGGCTGGCTCGGCATGCACGCTGTGCGCATCGGCCGCCAGCGCCATCTCCTGGCCCTTGGCCACCACGGTCTTGAAGGCCTCGTCCTCGGCCAGTTCCCAGTCCACCGCCACCTGGGCCGGCAGCGCCGGCCCGCT
This sequence comes from Roseateles sp. GW835-FHT13E02, assembly GCF_058794035.1. Lineage (NCBI taxonomy): Bacteria > Pseudomonadati > Pseudomonadota > Betaproteobacteria > Burkholderiales > Sphaerotilaceae > Roseateles > Roseateles sp. GW835-FHT13E02. The sequence continues at coordinate 141,272 of NZ_JBXAGJ010000009.1, read as the reverse complement.
CAGCCGGGTCCACAGCACCAGGCTGCTGGGCCTCGGGCAGCCCGAGGCGATGCCGAGGGCGAAGCGCTCGACCGTGTCCGCCGCATGGACGTGGCGGATCCACAGCGGGGCGCTGCCGGCGGCCAGGGCCGCTTGCAGCAGTTGACGTCGTTGCAGGGCAGGGTGGGGCGGTCTCGTGCTCATTGCGAGCAGGATAGCGAAAGAAAATGGCGCAAACTGCCTTCACAAGCAGTGCCTCAATCCGTCAATCCGGAATCCGCACAGCCCATTGCCGCGCGAGCTCGCGCAGCGTGCCGTTGCTGCGCAGCGCCTCCAGGCTGCGATCGAGGTTGACGCGGAGCTCCTCGCCACTGGCGTTGCGGCTGTAGGCGAAGTGGCCGGCCTGGACCGCGATCGGCGGCTTCAGCACCAGAAACTGGGTGCTCAGGCCCATGGCCTCGAGCACCGGCGTGGTGTTGCGTTCATTGCTGGCGAGCAGGTCGATGCGGCCGCGCTGCAGCATGCGCAGGCCGGTGGCCACATCGCCAGGGTGGCTGATCAGCAAGCTGCTGCGCGCCTGCTCCATCGCGTCGCCGTAGGCCCAACCCAGAACCAGGCCGACCGAGCGTCCGCTCAAGCGGCTCCAGTCGCCCTGCCACAGCTCCGCCTTGGCGGGGCTGGCGTAGAACACCAGGGCGTCCTCGTAGAACGCCAGCTGTGAAAACAAGAAGCGTTGCAAACGCTCAGGGCTGCGGTAGGGGCCCACCAGCACATCGGCCAGCCCCTGCTCCACCACCAGCTGGGCCCGCGCCCAGGGCAGGCTTTCGAAACGAACCGTGTGGCCCTGTTGGGCAGCCGCGCGGGTCAAGAGGTCCACGGCCAGACCGCGGGCGATGCCCTTGGCATCAAATTCCAGGATGCGCGGGAACTGCGTGCCCACGGCCAGCAGTTCTCTCGCCTGCGCCGCGCCGCCGAACAGCAGGGCGCACAGCAGCATCAGGGCCCAGCTTGGAGTCAAGGCGTTGTTCCGCATGCGGGGCCGATTATGCGGGGCGAAGCCCGCGCCGCGGGTGATTGGCTATCATCGCCCGTTCTCCCTCGCGCCCATCATGTCTGACACCCTCAATCCCGCCCAGCTCGAAGCCGTTCACCACCTGAATGGCCCCTGTCTGGTGATCGCCGGGGCGGGCTCGGGCAAGACGCGGGTGATCACCATGAAGATCGCGCGCCTGTTGCAGGCCGGCTATGCGCCTAAGCAGATTGGCGCCATCACCTTCACCAACAAGGCCTCGCAGGAAATGCGCGAGCGCGCCCGCCATCTGGTGGGGGCGCGGGCGGCCAAGGATCTGGTGATCTCGACCTTTCACAGCCTGGGCGTGCGCATCTTGCGCCAGGAGGGCACGCGGGTCGGTTTGAAGGAGCAGTTCTCCATCCTCGACAGCGACGATGTGCTGGGCCTGCTGCGCGATGCCGGCGGCACGGCCGATGCCAACCAGGCCAAGTCCTGGCAATGGACCATCTCGATGTGGAAGAACCAGGGGCTGACCGCCAAGCAAGCCCTGGCCATGGCGCGAGACGACAACGAGCGCGCCGCCGCCATCGTCATGGAGCGCTACCAGGATCGCCTGGCGGCCTACCAGGCGGTGGACTTCGATGACCTGATCAGCCTGCCTTTGCGCCTGCTGACCGAGGACGCCGAGGCGCGTGGCCGCTGGCAAGACCAGCTGCGCTATGTGCTGGTCGACGAGTACCAGGACACCAATGCGGTGCAGTACGACCTGCTCAAGGCCCTGGTCGGGCCGCGGGCCATGTTCACCGCCGTGGGTGATGACGACCAGAGCATTTACGGCTGGCGCGGCGCCACCATCGAGAACCTCAAGCGCCTGCCAGTCGACTTCCCTCACCTCAAGGTGATCCCGCTGGAGCAGAACTACCGCTCCACCGGCGCGATCTTGCGGGCGGCCAACAATGTGATCGCCACCAACCCCAAGCTGTTCGAGAAAAAGCTCTGGAGCGATTTTGGTGACGGCGACCCGGTCGTGCTGGTCGAGGCCGATGGCGAGGACCACGAGGCCGAGCGCGCGGTCGCGCGCATCCAGGCCTTGCGTGGTGACGGCAAGGCCAAGGATTTCAAGGAATTCGCCATCCTCTACCGCGCCAACCACCAAGCGCGGGTGTTCGAGCAGGCCTTGCGCCGCGCCAACATTCCCTACAAGGTCTCGGGCGGCCAGAGCTTCTTCGACAAAAGCGAGATCAAGGACTTGTGCGCCTGGCTGCGCCTTCTGGTCAACCAGGACGACGACCCGGCCTTTCTGCGCGCCATCACCACGCCCAAGCGCGGCATCGGCCACCAAACCCTGGGTGCGCTGAGCCAGTTTGCCGGGCAGTGGAAGTGCAGCATGTACGAGGCCTTGTTCGCCGAGAGCCTGGGCACGGTGCTGAGCAAGAAGGCTATCGGCTCGCTCCACGAGTTTGGCCGTTATGTCAACGAGCTGGAGTACCGCGCCCGTCACACCGAGGGCGCCGAGCCGGCCAAGGCCTTGCTGCTGGAATGGCTCAAGGACATCGGCTACGAGCAGCACCTGATCGAGAGCGAAGAGAACGAAAAAGTGGGCATGGCCCGCTGGAACAATGTGCTCGATTTCGTCGACTGGGTGGCCAAACGCTGCGGCGGCCAGGTCACCAACGATGGCGGAGTCACCATGGAGGCGCAGAAGGAATCGGTGCTGCAGGTGGCGCAGACCATCAGCGTCATCATCTCGCTGTCCGAGCGCAATGAAGAGCAGGACCAGGTCACCCTGACCACGCTCCATGCCTCCAAAGGCCTGGAGTGGCCGCATGTCTTTCTTGCCAGTGTCAACGAGGGCTTGCTGCCCTTCAAGGCCGACGACGAGGAGATGACGGCCCAGCGCCTCGAGGAAGAGCGGCGCCTGATGTATGTGGGCATCACCCGCGCGCGCAAGACCCTGGCCGTGAGCACCCTGCGCCGTCGCAAGAAGAGCCGCGAGCTGGTGATGGGCATCCCCAGCCGCTTCATCACCGAGATGCGCTTGAACGAGAGCGAGGTCAAGGAAGACCCGCGTGAAAAGCTCAAGCGCCTGCGCGAGACCTTTGCGGCCAAGGGCGCCGCTTCGGCGGCCGCTCAGGCTCAGGCGCAAAAAGACCAGGGTTGAGGACGTTTGCCTGCTGAGGCAGGCTCAGCCCTCGCTGGATTCCGCTGCCTCGCTACCCGGCTCAGCGCCGCTGCCTTCCTTGGGTGGCCGGCCGCGCGGGCTGCGGTTCACGGCGGGCTTGATGCCGCGCCGCGCCAGGGCTTCGCGCAGCAGGTATTCGATCTGGGCATTGGCCGAGCGCAGCTCCTGCGCAGCCAGGCGCTCAACCTCGGCCCAGAGCGCCGGGTCCAGGCGCAGGGCGAAGCTTTTTTTGTCGGGGCTGGCCATGGTGGATCAGGGCTGCGGCTGGGCGGGCCTCAGTTGTACAGCGTGCCGGTGTTGACGATGGGCTGCGTCTCCTTGTCCGAGCACAGCACCACCAGCAGGTTGGACACCATGGCGGCCTTGCGTTCGTCGTCCAGCTCGACGATGGAGCGCTCGCTCAGACCCTTGAGCGCTTCTTCCACCATGCTGACCGCACCGAGCACGATCTTCTTGCGGGCGCTGATGATGGCCTCGGCCTGCTGGCGGCGCAGCATCACCTGAGCGATCTCGGGCGCATAGGCCAGGTGGGTGATCTTGGCGTCCTGCACTTCCACGCCGGCGTCACCGAAACGCTCCTGCAACTGCTTGACCAGGGCCGCGGCCACTTCGTCCTGGCCGGCGCGCAGGGTGATTTCGCCCGAATGGATGTCGTCACCCTCGTCGTAGGCGAATTGCGCCGCCAGATGGCGGATGGCCGCCTCGGCCTGGATGCGCACATAGACCTCGAAATCGTCGACCTCGAACACCGCACGCGCCGTGTCCTGCACCCGCCAGACCACGGCGGCGCTGATCTCCACCGGGTTGCCGCGCTTGTCGTTGACCTTGAGCGTGGGCGCATTGAAGTTGCGCGAGCGCAGCGAGATCTTGCGCTTGAGCATCAGCGGGTTGGCCCAGCGCAGGCCTTCGCGCCGATCACTGCCGCAATAGCGCCCGAACAGGGTCAGGATGCGCGCCTCATTGGGCTGCTGCATGTACAGCCCGGCCAGGGCCAGGATGCCGACCAGCACCAGGCCCAAGCCCGGCAGCAAAGCCCAGGGGCCCAGGGCCACGGTGCTGATCACCAAGGCCGTTCCTCCGGCCAGGCCGATCAGGGCCAGGCCCACGGCCAGGGCGCCGCTGTGGGTGCTGGCGGCAGTTTCGGTGCGAAATTCTTGCTGGGTTCTCATCGCGTCCTCCGATTAAAGGTGATATCACTTTAATCTCAATTTGCGCGCTGTCAACTGGGCTGGGATGAACTGCGGAAATCGGCGGTGAATGGTGGTGAATCGCGGCTGGCGGCACGAATCAGCCTGTGGTTTTGCTCGTGAGGCCCTGTAGCCCGTGCCGCTACCGGGCTCATGGTTCCGGGGTCGGCCCTGACGGGCCGACTTCCCTGCGCTGCTCGCGCCTCGGGGCTGGCGCATAACTCACTTCGCTCCCTGCGTTCGCTTCGTTCAAACAGAAGCGCCAAGTCAGAACTTGAAGCGCGCGGGTACGCGCGCGCCCCGAGGCGCTGTGCTGCTCGGCCCTGCACAAATCGCCCGGCAGCGGCACAGGCTGCAGGGCGCTTGCATCGCGATCGATCTGCCCCGCGACGGTGGAGAACGCGCAATTCGAAGGTGGCTCGGCCCGCCGACGGGCGATTTGTGCGCGGCCGAGGGCGCAGCGGAGCGGCTCAGGCGCGCGTACCCGCGCGCTTCAAGCTCTGACTCGGCGCCACTGTTTGACCACAGTGAGCGCAGCGAACGGAGGGAGTTTGGCGCCGCTGAGCCGCGCAGTGAGCACCGAGGGAAGTCGGCTCGCAGAGCCGACCCGCGAACCATGAGCCCGGCGGCGGGACGAGACACCGTAGCGAGGAGAACCAGCATTACAGCGGTCCGCAGCCCCTGCTCGGGGCCTACAGACTCACATGCCCTTGAACAGATGCGTGTAGCTGCGGCTGACTTCAAGCTTTTCGCTCAGGCCTTTGACGCCCACCATCTGGCGGCCGCGGAAATCGCGGGTGATGCCGTCGATGGCGCGGGCATTGACCAGGGTGGAGCGGTGGATCTGCCAGAACAGGCTGGGGTCGAGCTCGTCCACCAGTTCCTTGATCGGCTTGCGAATCAGGGCTTCGATGCGGGCGGTCTGCACGCGGGTGTACTTTTCATCGCTGATGAAGAACAGCACGTCCTCGACCGGGATCATCTGGATGGCCTGGCCGACCGTGGCCTGGATCCATTGCAGGTAGTTGGGCTTGGCGCCCGGGTTGAGCTGGCTGGAGAGCTTGTGCAAGAGCTGCTGCAACGGCGCGCCCGCGGGCTCGGCCGCATCGGGCACGCTGGCTCCGTCCTGGCGCTGGGCCAGGCGCTTCTTGATGCGCTGCACCGTCACCAGCAGGCGCTCGCGCTCGGCGGGCTTGAGCACATAGTCGGCCACGCCCTGCTCGAAGGCTTCGACCGCGTACTGGTCGTAGGCGGTGATGAAGACGATCTCGGGCACCAGCCAGGAGTCATCCTCGGGCAGCTGGGCGATCTGGCGGGCGGCATCGACACCGGTCAGGCCCGGCATGCGGATGTCCAGAAACACCAGGTCGGGCCGGTGCTCGCGCACCAGCTCCACCGCCTCCAGGCCGTTCTTGGCCTCGGCGACGATGTCGAGATCGGGCCAGACCTCGGTCAGGCGGCTGCGCAGCTGTTCGCGCATCAGGCGTTCGTCGTCGGCCAGGACGGCGCGCACGCGGGTGGGGGCGGGGGTGTTTGGCTGGTTCATGCGCGGATGTTAAGTCGGCTTCGGAGGTGGTCAGGCTTGCGCGCTGCGCTTGGGGCGGCGGTCGCGCAGCAGCAGCCAGAGCACCAGGCCCAGCAGGATCAGCGGTGAACCCAGCACCGCGCCGACGCTGAACAGCGCCGCCAGTACCGTGGCCACCACGCAGACCAGCACGCCGCCGACGATCAGCAGGGGCAGGCCCACACCCAGCAGCAAGACCAGGGGCAGCACAAACAGCAGCACCACGCCCGTGATCAGTCCGCCGACCAGCAGCTCGGCCCACTGGCCTGAGGCCATCTCACCGAGGTACAGGTCTTCGCCATTGATGCTGATGCTGACGCCCGGGTGGCTGAGCATTTCCTGCCAGAGCCAGACGCCGGACACGGCGGCCACCAGGGCCAAAACCAGGCTCAGGGCCAGGGTGAACTTGGCAAAGCTTTTCATGCGGAGGCTCCTTCGTGCTCGTCGGCGCGGCTGCGGTAAGGCACGGTGATGGTCACCACGGTGCCGCTGGGTTGGTTCTCGGTGACGGTGACGCTGGCGCGTGAGCCATAGAGGATCATCAAGCGCTCGCGGATATTGGCCAGTCCCACGCCGGTTCCGGCGGTGGCGGCGCGGCCGAAGCCCAGGCCGGTGTCGGCCACGGTCACGGCCAGCTTGCCGTGCAGCACCTCGGCCTTGACGCGCAGCAGGCCGCCTTCGGCCTTGGGCTCCAGGCCATGCTTGATGGCGTTCTCGACCAGGCTCTGGATCATCATGGGCGGGAATTCGGCCGAGAGCAGGCCCTCGGGCACATCGATCTCGGTCTGCAGCCGCTCTTCCATGCGCATCTGCAGGATTTCGAGGTAAGGCTTGATGACCGCCAGCTCGCGGCCCAGGTCACGCACGCCGCTGGCATTGGCCTCGCGCATGGTGGGCATGGAGGCGCGCAGCAGGGCAATCAGGTTCTTCTGCATCTGCGAGGCACGCGGCGGGTCGGTTTCGATCAGGTGGTCGATGGAGGCCAAGGTGTTGAACAGGAAATGCGGCTCCACCTGGGCCTGCATGGCGGCCATGCGGGCTTCGATGACCTGGCGTTTGAGCGATTCGGCCTCTGCCGTCTCGGTCGCCTTGGCGGCTTTCACCTCGGCCTGGATGCGACCTTTGTAGGTGATCTTGATCAAAAGGGAGGCCGCAACCCAGAACACCGCCCATTCAACCAAGAAGTCTCCGGCATGGATGACGCGCACGCGGGATCTCGGCCCGCCGCTTCGGGCCTCTTCGATCAGTCGCTCGGTCTCGGCGCGTGCTTCTTCGATGGCCTGCTTGGTTTCCTCGGCCTGCTGAGCGTCTTGTTCGGCCTTCTCCTGGGCTTCGCGCGCTTCCTCGGCGATTTTTTCCAGGGCTGTCCGCGCGTCTTCGACGGCGCGCCGGATGTCCTCGCGCTCGGCCGACTCAGGGAAGCGGATGTTCACGCCCGGCCCTGCGCCCTCGCTGCCGGCTTCCGACGCGGCCTTGTCGCCCGAGGCCGCGCGCGGCTGCACGCGCACGCCACGCTCGTCGATGCTGATCTCGTAGTGGATGCCCTTGCCGCTCTTGTCGGTCTTCTCGGCTTTCTCGGCCCTCTCTCGCTTCTCCGGCTTCTCAGCCGGCGGCAGACGCGGCAGCTTGTTGTAGGGCACCGATCCGCTTTCGACTTCCTCGGTGATGCGCCAGGTGAAGAAGGGCAGATTGGAAATCAGATTGGCGCCGATGATCAGCGCTGCCGAGAAGATGATGAAGTTCTTCCAGCTGATGCTGACCAGCCAACCCGCGTAGATATGGAACCAACGCAGCAGCTGGGCGTAGAAATGCTGCAGGCGCTGCAACAAGGTAGGAGGGAGCGAGGGCGAGGGGGGCATGGCGGAGGAAACCTTGGGTCTTTGCACGCACTGTACGCAAGCTGCACGAGCCGAGCGACGGCAGCGCGACGCGCCGTGCTGGCAAGGGGCTGAATTGCAGGAACGAGCGACAGTCCGGCGGCCGGGTTACAGCCGGGCTCGCCACGAGGGCGCGGCGGTTGCATGGCGGGCGTGAACTGCATCACGAAGCGCCCGTGCCCATGAAAAAGCCCGCGGGCCTGGTGAGGCCTGGCGGGCGGGTGATCAGCCCGGCCGGAGGCAGGGCAGGTGCAGGGCCGAGGGGGCTTACTGCTTGACGGCTTCGACCTGGATCACCAGCTTCACTGCCTTGGGGAAGCCCCAGGCCAGGCCGTAGTCCACGCCCCACTGGGTGCGGTCGAGGGTGGCTTCGAAGTCGCCGCCGCAGACTTCGCGCTTGAGCATGGGGCTTTGGTAGCAGCCGAAGTTGACGGCCTTGAGCGTGACCGGGGCGGTCTTGCCCTTGAGGGTCAGCTCGCCGGCCACTTCGGTGACCTTGTCACCGCTGAAGCTGAACTTGTCGCCCACGAACTTGGCGGTGGCGAACTTGCCGGCGTCGAAGATGTCTTCACTTTGCAGATGCTTGTCGAAGGCGGCCGAACCGGTGTTGATGCTGGCCATCTGCAGGGTCAGCTCGACGCGGCCGGTCTTGGCGGCGCGGTCCAGGGTGACCGTGCCTTCCTTCTTGTCGAAGCGGCCGCGGTTGGTGGACACGCCGAAGTGCGAGATCTCGAAGGTGGCGTAGGTGTGGGTCGGCTCGATGGCGTAGGTGGCCGATTCCGCTTGCGCGAAGCTGGAGGCGGCCAGGGCCAGGGCTGCGATCAGGGTCTTGTTCATCTCAGGGCTTCCTTGCTGGGTCAAAAAAAGTTGGAAAAAGGGTCGGGGGAAATCGGGGGCGGGCAGCGATCTGCTTTGCCGCAAAGGCTCAGAGTGGGGCCACGCCGCTGAACAGCAGCTTGAACTTCACTTGCACTTCGTTGGCGACCATGGAGGTGTCGGCCCACTCGCCGTCACCGATCTTGAACTCCAGGCGCTTGAGCACAAAGCTGCCGTTCGCGGTGGTGATGCCGCCGGCCTGGCTCAGGCTGATGGGCACGCTCAGGTCGCGGGTCTGGCCCTTCAGGCTCAGCTTGCCGCTGACTTCGAACTTGCCGCCGCCCAAGGCCTTGATGGCGCTGCTCTGAAAACTGGCCTGCGGCAGGCGCTTGCTGTCGAACCAGGCGGCCTTGCCCAGCTCGGCGTCGAACTCGGGGGCACCCAGGCTGGCGCTGGCCAGGTCGATGGTGAAGGCGACACGGCCGGCCTCGGGCTTCTTGGGGTCAAAGCTCAGCTGGGCGTCGAATTTCTTGAAGCGGCCTTCCACCGGCACGCCCATCTGGCGGCTGACGAAAAGCAGCTCGCTGCCAGCCGCCTGCAACTGCGGCGCGGCGGCGGGCGCCGGTGCGGCCGCTGCGGGCTTGGCTGCAGCGCTGGGTTTGGTTTGCGCCCAGCTGGTGCTCAAGCTGGCCAGCAGGGCGGTCATCACCATCAAACGGATCGGTTTCATCGCAAAGCCTTTCGCTTCGGTTTCGAAAAAGGGGTGGGGCAGGCAGGGGCCGAGGGCTTCAGCGCCGTGCCGGCATCATGCGCAGCAGCAGGCCGTCACGGTCCAGCAGCTGGTGCTTCAGCGCAGCGGCGATGTGCATCAGCACCAGGCCGGCCATGGCAAAGGCCAGCAGCTTGTGGGCTTCCTTGAGGGTGTCGGCCAGGGCCTTGTCCACCGGCACGAAGTCGGGCAGCGGCAGCACGCCAAACCAGACGATGGGGAAGCCGGCCGCCGAGCTGTAGGCCCAGCCGGCCAGGGGCACGGCGAAGAACAGCACGTAGAGCAGCAGATGGGTGGCGTGGGCCGCACGGGCCTGCCAGGCGGGCATGGGGGCATCGGCCGGCGGGCGGTGGCCCAGGCGCCAGAGCAGGCGCAGGGTGGACAGCAGCAGGATGGTCACGCCCGCCCATTTGTGCCAGCTGTAGAGCTTGATGCGGCTGGGCGAGAAGGGCAGGTCGGCCATGTACACGCCGAAGGCAAAGGTGGCGATGATCAGCAGGGCCAGCAGCCAGTGCAGCGCCATGGCCACCGGGCTGTAGCGCGGCACGGCGGCGCTGGGTGCGGGCTCAGGTGTGGACTCGGGGGCGGAGGCTGGGGCTGAAACGGTCATGGCGGTCTGGCGCGGGGCGCCGGTGTGTCGCAATGTCGGCAGTGTGCGCCGTCGCCGCGGTGTGGCGGTTCATGGCGCTTGATGCCTGGGTTCAGGGAATTTGAATGGCTGCCCGGGGCATTCTTCACCTTCACGGGGTGCACATGCGGGCGTCATGTGCGGGTCACGGTCGCCAGCACAAGATGCCGGGGGCGATGGATCGCATCGTCCGTTTCTCTGGAGCCCCGCCATGGATATCGTCAGCAAGATCGAAGCTCTGTTTCAGCGCCGCGGCGCCCTGGTCTACACCGGCCAGCGCCTGGAGCGGCGCGAGGCCGTCAGCGCGCTCGAGCATGCCTTGCAATGCGCCCAGCTGGCCGAATGGGCCCATGCCGACAACGCCCTGGTGGCGGCCGCCTTTCTGCACGACCTGGGACAACTGATGGATGCGCCGGCCGAGGCCGAGCTGCAGGACGACCAGCACGAGACCCGCGCCCTGGTCTTTCTGGCCAGCGGTGGCTTCGCGGCCGATGTGCTGGAGCCCATCCGTCTGCATGTGCAGGCCAAGCGTTTTCTGGTCGGCAGCGACCCGGCTTATGCCGAGAGCCTGTCGGCAGCCTCCCTGCATTCCCTGTCCCTGCAAGGCGGCCGCATGAATGCCGAAGAGCGCCTGCTCTTCCTGGCCCAACCGCAGGCCGCGCGGGCGCTGCAGCTGCGTCGCTGGGATGACCTGGCCAAGCACCCGGGCAAGCGCACGCCGCCGCTGGGCTACTACCTGGACTTGCTGGACGGCGTCTTGCAGGACGCGCGCCAGCCCAGCCGGGTGGCCCTGGCCTGAAGCGCCCAGCACACATCGACCGGGGCGAAACGCGCGACAAGTGCACAGCGGGGCGGGCCTCGCCTGCCTCGGCATGGGCTAGCATCGCAGCATGATCGAACACCATCGCGGCCCACGTGTGGCCCTGTGCATCTTGGCCAGCCTGGCGGTCCTGAGCGGCTGCGCCAGCATGAGCGAATCGCAATGCCGTCAGGCCGACTGGCAGGCCCGTGGCCTGGCTGACGGCCGCGAGGGTCGCAGCGCCCAGCGCATCGAAGACCATGTCGAAGCCTGCGGCAAGATCGGCATCAGCCCCGACAGCAAGGCCTGGACCGAGGGTTGGGAGCGCGGCATCCGCAGCTATTGCACCGCCAGCAATGGTTGGCGAGAGGGCATGCGCAACCAAATCTACTGGGAAGGTTGCCGCGGCCAGGCAGGTGAGGACGAGTTCCTGCGTTACTACCAGATCGGCCAGCAGCTCTATGGCTTGCAGCAGCAAATCATTCGCAACGATGCCGAGCTGCAGCGCCTCGAGCGCCTTCTGCGCGACTCCAAGAACGATGAAGAGCGGGCGCGCCTGCGCGAGCAGATGCGCCGCCTTGACATGGATCAGCTGCGATTGCGTGCGCTGATCGCGGGCTTGCATCTGGCCGCGCCGCGCTGACACAGGGCATCCGGCCGGGGGATACTGGCCCCGGTTCTTCACCCACCTCCATGACACGAGCGATCTCGGCCGAACAGGCCAGTGTTGACGAAGAGCTGCTGCGCCTGCTGGCCCAGCAGGGCCGGCGCATGCCGTACCCGGTCGGATTCAGCGCCGCCGTGATCGCCATCATGGCTTGGCAGGGCACCCAGCACTGGCTCGCCATGCTCTGGTTGGCCCTGGTGGTGGGCGTGCTGGCGCTGCGCTGGTGGGGCTTGGGCAAGTTGGCCGTCTGGCGCCATCTCTCGTTGCGCCGACGCCTGCGCGCGGCCACCGGCTTGAGCCTGCTCAATGGCCTGGTGTTCAGCGCCTCGCTGATGTTTGTGCCCTATTTCGACGACTACCAGCGCATGGTGCAGACCATGCTGCTGCTGGGTTTGTGTGCTGGTTCGGTGGCCACCACGGCCGGCTCGGCGCCGGTGCTGCTGAGTTTCTTGCTGCCGGTCAGCCTCAGCAACAGCCTGGCCTGGCTGGGTTGGCATGCCGGCGGTCGCGAAAGCACCTGGCTGGAGGTGGCCCTGGGGGCCTTGATCCTGGGCTTTGCCTGGATTCTGGCCAGCCTCGGGCGCGATGCCTACCGTGTGTTTGTGGAGTCGGTGCTGATCCGCCAGCAACAGACCCAGACCAACCAGCAACTGCGCCTGGCCCTGCAGAAGGCCGAGCAGGCCATGGAGGCCAAGACGCGCTTTCTGGCGTCCGCCAGCCACGATCTGCGTCAGCCCATGCACACGCTGTCCTTGCTCGGTTCAGCCCTGGTGCGGCGGCCTCTGGATCCTGAGAGCGCCGAGATCGGCCGCCACATGAATCTGGCCCTGCAGTCCCTGGCCTCGCAGATGGACGGGCTGCTGGACATCTCCAAGCTCGATGCCCAGGTGGTGCCGGTGGCCAACCAGGTGTTCTGCCTGAGCAGCTGGCTGCGCCGCATCTGCCTCGAGATGCAGGCCACGGCCCAGGGCAAGGGTCTGAGCCTGGTCTTCGAGTGCCCGGATTCGGTGTTCGTGGAGAGCGACCCGCTGCTGCTCGAACGGGTGATGCGCAATCTGATCGACAACGCCATCAAATACACCGAGCGTGGCGGCGTGCGGGTCGTCGTGTCGCCGGAATTCGGCGATGACGATGAGGACGGTGATGACGAGCCCATGTGGACCATCCGCGTCATCGACACCGGCCGCGGCATCGCGCCGGCCGAACAGGCCCGCATCTTTGAAGAGTTCTACCAGATCGGCAATGCCGAGCGCGACCGGGCCAAGGGCCTGGGCCTGGGCCTGTCCATCGTCAGCCGCATGGTCGACCTGCTGGACCTGCCGCTGCAGCTGCAATCCGAGCTGGGCCAGGGCAGCACCTTCAGCCTGAGCATCGCCGGCGCCCCGGCCTCGGCCGCGCCGGTGAGTGATGGTGCGGCAGCCTCAGCCGCCGCCCAGCCGCGCCTGCCCCGCCTGCATGTGCTGGTGCTGGACGACGAGGCGCCGGTGCGCGAGGCCATGCGTGCCCTGCTGAGCAGCCATGGCTGCGAGGTCACCACCACCGGCAGCACGCGCGAAGCCTTGCTCAAGTGCATGATGCGCCGCCCCGACATCGTGCTGACCGACTTCCGCCTGCGCGATGGCGACGACGGCATCTCCGCGCTCCACACCTTGCGCAATGCCCTGCCGGGCCTGCCCGCGGTACTGATCACCGGCGACACGGCGCCCGAGCGCCTGCGCGAAGCCCATGCCGCCGGTCTGGTGCTGCTGCACAAGCCCGTGTTGGAGGAGCAGCTGATCGCGGCCATCCACCAGGCCCTGGTCGAGGCTGGCGGCATCAGCCCGATCAGCCGGGTGCTGGCCGGTACGGCCTGACCGCTCAACTGGCGTGCGCATGGCGGATGCCATGCGCTGAATCTCGGCGTTTGCACCGGCGCGGGGCCTGGGCTTCGACGATTCCTGTGGTGACACTGGCTGCCGAGAGCTGGCACTACGCTCCAGCGTTTTCTTGGAATCGCGCGGCGGTGGTGGCTGGCTCTGCCCTGGCGTGATCGATCCCTCATCGCTGCCACCCTATGCCGATCCCCTCAACTTTGACTGCAGCTTCGCCCCCTTCGACCGCTTTGACCGCTTCGGCCCCGCCGGCCGTGCGCCTGACCGCGCTGGATGGCCTGCGCGGGCTCAGCATGCTGGGCATGGTGTTGGTGAACTTTCGCCTGGCCATGGGCGTCGAGGCCTCGGCCGACGCGGGCTTGGGCTCGCTGTTCCTGGCCCTGGAGGGTCGCACGGCCGCCATTTTTGTCACCCTGGCCGGCATGGGCCCGGTGATGGGGGCGGCCCGCCAGCCCTTGGCCCAGGCGCGTTCGCAAGCGTTGCGCCGTGCTTTCTGGCTGGCTGTGATGGGCCTGTTGAATCTGCTGATCTTCCCGGCCGACATCCTGCATTTCTACGCCTGCTACTTCGCCCTGGGTGTCCTTTTCCTGGGGCGCTCGGGTCGCTTGTGCATGGCACTGGCCCTGCTCTTGCCGCTGTTGTATGTGGCGGCCTTGTTCCGCTGGAGTTATGACAGCGGCTGGGACTGGCAGACGCTCAGCTACATCGATCTGTGGCAGCCCCAGGGCTTTGTCCGTCACCTGCTGTTCAACGGCTTCCATCCGGTGCTGCCCTGGATGGCGTTTTTCCTCTGGGGCATGGGCCTGGCCCGCTTGCCTTTGCAGCAGCGGCCCGTGCAGTGGCGACTGATGCTGGGCGGTGCGTCGGTGTTTCTGGTCTGCTTGGGCGTGCGTGAGGGTGTGGCCCTGTGGCTGCCCGCTTGGGCCCCACTGTGGGGCACGACGCCCTTACCGCCGGGGCCTTTGTACATGTTCAGCGCCGGGGCGCTGGCCACGGCGCTGGTCGGGGCGGCCTTGCTGGCCTTGCCCGACTGGGCGGCCCTGCGGGCCCTGGGCCGCAGCACCCTGTCGGTCTATCTGGCCCACATTCTGCTCGGCATGGGCTTGCTGGAATCAGCCGGGCTCTTGTCCGGGCGCAGCCTGGCCGAGGTGCTGGCCTTGGGCCTGGGCTTCGGTGTGTTGGCCTTGCTGGGCTGTTGGGTCTGGCTTCGCCGCTTTCCACAGGGTCCGGTTGAAATGTTGATGCGACGACTGATCCGAAAACCCGGGCAGTTCTCGCGCCTTGAAGCCGGGGGCAGCCCGTAAGATGCGACCACGTTGACCAAGGCCTGATCCAGGCCCCGCACGCGCATGTGGAATCGTCGCAGCCTGCGTTTGAAGACTCTGGGCATTCTGGGCCTCTTGCTGTGCGCCGTCGGGGCGCTCAGTTTCGCGGCCAGCGCCTGGATGCTGGACAGCAGTCTCGGTGATTTCGAGCAAAGAGTGGCTCAGGAGCGCGTGGCGCGCGTGGCCGCAGCCATCCAGCAAGACGTCAGCGCACGCATCCGTGTGGCCAGCGATTACGGATTCTGGGACGATGCCGCCGCTTTCATGAGCGAGCCGGACGAGAAGTTCCTGACGGTCAACTTCACCGCCGAGTCCCTGCGCAATGCCCAGGTCAGCGCGGTTGCCTTCTTTGCCCTGGACGGCCATTTCCACGCCGGTGTGGAGATGCGCGATGGCCAGCGTGAAACCCTCGATGAAACCCGTCCTCTGGTGCAGCGCATGCGCGCCCTGGCCATGGACCAGGCCCTGGTGAGCCGCAGCATTGGTGGCGATGTCAAGCGCTGGGTCGATGGGCGGCCCATGCTGATGGTGTTCAGCCCGGTGCGGCGCACCGAGCGCCTGTCGCCGCAGCTAGGCTGGCTGGTCATGGTGCAGGTGATGGACGAAGCCAATTTGCGCGAGCTGTCGCTGAGCACAGGGTCAACGTTTCGTATGTTGCCGGCGGCCGTCGGCGAGTTGACGCCTGCTTCCCCGGCCATGACCACGGCTGCGGCCCAGATCACCCAGCCCCTGCGCGATGCCCTGGGCGAAAGCGAGCTGCTGCTGCAAGTGGACCTGCCCCCGGCCCTGGAGCGGCAGCGCCAGACCGGCTTGCTGGTGCTGCTGCTGAACAGCTTTGTGCTGGTGCTGCTCGCCGGTGCGGCGGCGGTCCTGCTGCTCGACCGGCTGATCCTGCGTCGCCTGGCCGAGTTCGCCCGCCTGGCCCGGCGCCACCGCGGCGCGGGCCGCGCTCGCCCCGGGCAGGCCCAGGCTCAGCGCTGGCCGGTGCAAGGGCAGGATGAGCTGGATGAACTGGCCCTGGCCCTGAACGGCATGGTGGGCAGCCTGGACCAGGCGCGCGCCGAGCTGGAGCGGGATGTCCGCACCGATGCCCTGACCGGCCTGGGCAACCGCCGCCAGCTCTACGAGCAGATCGACCAGCTGCTGGGTCAGAAGGCCCGCCACCGCGAGCTGACCCTGGCCCTGCTCTTGATCGACCTCGATGATTTCAAGCTGCTCAACGACTCGCTCGGCCACGAGCTGGGCAACCACCTGCTGGTGCAGACCGGGCAGACGCTGAAGAAGCTGGTGCGCGCCTCCGATGTCGTGACCCGGCTCGGTGGCGACGAGTTCGCCCTGATCTATGTGGCCGAGAAGGGCGAGCTGGGCGTGCTGAGCTTTGTGCGCCGGCTCCAGCAGGCCCTGGCCCAGCCGGTCAGCTACCAGGACATGGAGGTCACGGTCACCGGCTCCATCGGCATCGCCTACCTCCATGCCAAGCCCGGCCAGACGATCAACAAGGACGATCTGCTGCGCAATGCCGAGCTGGCCATGTATGCCGCCAAGCGTGCCGGCAAGGGCCGCTACAGCCTCTTCAACGATGCCCTGCTCGGCGATGTGCAAGAGCGCATGCTGCTGGAGCAGCAGCTGCGCGAGTGCCTGCGTCAGGATCAGCTCGAGGTCTGGTTCCAGCCCATCCTCGATGTGCGCACCGGCGAGGTGGCCTTGTTCGAGGCGCTGGCCCGCTGGCCGCTGGAGGGCGGCTACTGCTCACCGGCCCGCTTCATCCCAGTGGCCGAGGAGACCGGCCTGATCAACGAACTGGGCGCAGCGGTGGCGCGCAAGGTGATCGCTGCCTTGCCTGCCTTGCTGGCCCTCGATGCCCGGCATGTGGTCAACGTCAACCTGTCGCCGCGTCAGCTGATGAGCCGGCATCTGGTCGAGCAGATGTGCAGTCTGGTCGACGGCGCCGGCCTGTCGCGCGACAGCATCCACTTCGAGCTGACCGAATCAGCCCTGGCCAGCAATGCCGACTTTGCCAAGCAACAGCTCGACGCCCTGGCCGCCGCCGGCTTCCACCTGCATCTCGACGATTTCGGCACCGGCTACTCCTCGCTGCACCGCCTGCAGAGCCTGCCCTTCTCGACCCTCAAGCTGGACCGCTCCTTCGTCGTCATGCTGGGCCAGGGCGATGCCCGCATCGCCCGATCCATCATCTCCCTGGCCGAGCAGCTGGGCCTGCAGGTGATCGCCGAAGGCATCGAAACCCTCGAGCAGCAAGAGCGCCTGCTCGACCTCGGCTGCCACCTGATCCAGGGCTATCTGCACGCCAAGCCCATGCCGCTGCCGGATTTGTTGGCGTGGTTGGCCCGGCGCGGTTGAAGGGCTGCTTGGCCCGCGCGGCCCCGCTCAGTTGGCGAGTTGGGTCGGCGTGGTCGATCCGGGCTGCAGCAGGCCAGCCAGATTGTGGGCAATGCCGGTGATGCCCTCGTTGCTGAGGCCGGCGTCCTTCATCACCGCGTCGACGATGGGCTTGGCGATCTGGTACTGCAGGGCCGAGTTCATCACCTGCTCGGGGAAGGTGCCGTTCGTCTGCGTGCCGCCGGTGGCGCCACCAATCGTGCTGCCCGTGTCCCCGGCCGCACCGGGCATGCCATTGACCTGGAAGATGCGGATCGAATCGATCTTCTCCATCGGTCGCACCGCCTGCTCGATGATCTGCGGCAGTTGCTGCAGCAGCAGGGTGCGCACCTGCAGGTCGATCTGCGCAGCCGACAAGGTGTTCAGCGCTTCGTTGATGGCGCGTTTACCTTCGGCTTCGGCCAGGGCGGCGGCCTGCTTGGCGCGTGCTTCGATGGTGATGGCCTCGGCGCGGTCCAGCGCGGCTTCTTTCTCAGCCGAGGCTGAGACTTTGACCGCAATCGCCAGCTGTTCGGCTTCCTTGCTGGCTTCGATCAGCTGGATGTTTTTCTCCCGCTCGGCCACCGCCACCTGACGGGCGGTGTTCACACCTTCCTCGGCCTTGACAGCATCGGCACGCGCCTGGTTGGCCAGGGCATCGGCCACTGATTGTTCCTTGCTCTTGTTGGCAATCGCGATCTGCATGTCCTGGCGCGCGATTTCCACCTGCTTGCGCTGCTCGGCGCGTTGCATCTCGGTCTTGCGCTCGAGCTCGATCTCGCGGGTCTGCACGACCAGGTTCTTGTCGATCTCGGCCGACTTGATCTCGCGCTCGGCCTCGATCTTCTTCTGGCTGACCTGGCGCTCGGCCTCGATCTTGGCGGCCTCGGCTTCGCGGCTGCGCTCGGCTTGCTGGGTGGCGATCTGCGCGGCCTGTTCGGCGCGCGCGGTTTCCACCTGGCGCTGTTGGGCCAGGGTGGCGAATTCCTGATCCTGCTCGATGGTCAGCTTCTGGCGCTGCGCTTCCAGGTTCTTGGTGCGCACCTGCATCTCGGTTTCCTGCTCGACATCGTTGCGCTGCTTGCGGCGCGCCTCGGTCTGTTCGGTCAAGCGGGTCAGGCCCTCGGCGTCGAAGGCGTTGTTGGGGTTGAAGAACTGCTTGTCGGTCTGGTCCAGGCTGGTCAGCGAGACCGACTCCAGCTCCAGGCCGTTCTTCTCCAGGTCTTCGGCCACCGCGTTCTGCACCGCTTGCACGAAATCACGGCGCTTGTCTTGCAGCTCCTGGATGGTCATGGTGGCGGCGGTGGCGCGCAGGGCGTCAACGAACTTGTCTTCCACCAGGGTTTTCAGCGCTTCCGGTGCCAGGGTGCGCGTGCCCAGGGTCTGGGCCGCGGTGCTGACGGCCTCGGCCGTTTGCTGCACGCGCACGAAGAATGCGGCGGTCACGTCCACGCGCATTCGGTCCTTGGTGATCAGGCTTTCGCGCTCGCGGCGCATGACCTCGAGCTTCAGCGTGTTCATATTGACCAACACGCGCTCATGAAACACCGGCAGCACGATGGCGCCGCCGTCCATGATGACCTTTTGCCCGCCCAGGCCGGTGCGCACGAATGCGGTTTCCTTGGTCGAGCGCTTGTACAGGCGCGCGAACACCAGGCCGATGGCCAGAAGGCCCAGCAGGGCGATGCCGGCGATGCTGCCGAGTTCAATCAGATTGTTGTCCATGGCTTTCCTCTTCCTCCTTGAATCAGTGGGGCGCCTCAGCGCTCGACCAGGCCCGGGTGCGGGTTGCGGATGGCGCGGTAGATGGCGCCGTTCTTGCGCACCAGCAGCAGCTCGCTGCCCTCTTCGAAGACCTCGTCCGCCAGGTCGGGCTCGACCAGCAGGTGGTGCACGCGGCCATGCTCGTCGCGCACCCGCGCCTGGGCGGCCAGGCCCTGGCGGGCGTGGCCGGCATAGACCGTGGCAACCCGACCCAGCAGGGTTTGGGCGCTGACCGCAGAGCTTTCATCGCGCGGCACGATATGGGCCACCAGGGCGCCGAGCGCGCGCACCGTGGTCAGGCCTGCGGGCACGGCCACCAGGCCGGCGATCCATGCCGGCAGGTAGTGGCCGACCAGACCTCGGCTGACCAATTGCAGGCTGTAGCCAAACAAGGCGTAGCCGGTCAGGAACAGCAGCAGCAAGACCAGGGCCGGCACCCGGCCCAGATGCAGCCAGCCCAGCACCCGGTCGAGCGCGCCGTCGTGGCCGGCTTCGGGCAGCCAGTCGTCCAGCCAGTTGCTGGGGCTCATCGAGATCATCATGCCCAGGCCTTCCAGCAGGGCGATGCCGACGATCAGGGCGAAGGCGATGCCGAAGGGCAGGTTCTCCGGGGTGGTGAACAGGCTCATGCTTGACCGTCAGCGCCGGACTGTTTCAGCTGGGCCAGGCGCGCGTCGATCTGCGTCTGCCGCACCAGCTCCTCCAGGGTCTGCAGCTTGCTGGCGTCGTCCAGTTGGCCGGCGCGGGCCACGCCCGAGAGGCCGGTCTGGCGCTCGTAGATGCGGTCAAAGGCGCCGGTGGCGCCCGCCATGCGCTGTTCAATCTGGGCCGCGCTGCTGCCGGGGTGGGCCGCTGTGCCGGCGCTGCTGGCCCGGCTTTGCCGGAACTGGCTTAGCGCCGCTTCCATCTCGCGCCGCTTGGCCAGCAAGGCATCGACGTAGCCGCGGTGCTCGCCTTCCTGCTGGGCCAGCTCGGCCAGGCTGGCCTCCAGCAAGGGCAGCTGGGTTTCGATGTCCAGTTGGCGGCCCACGGCGGCGCGCGCCAGGTCTTCGCGGCCCTGGCCCAGGGCGGTGTCGATTTGCGCTTTCAGCGTGTCGTGCTGGCGGTTCAGCTCGGCATGGCGCTGCTGGGCCAGATGGCGGTTGGCGGTGACCGTGCCCAGCTCATGGCGCACCTCGTCCACCACCTGGTCGAGTTCGCGCAAGGCTTGCTCCATCATGGCCTCGGGCGCACGGTCTTCGATGCGGTCCAGCAAGGCGTGCACGCCGCCAGCCATGGCACGGGTGACGCGGGATCTCAGGGTTTCGGCCATTTCACGCTCCTTGTTGACGGGCTTGTTGCAGACATTGGATGGCTTGCGCCAGTTGCAGCGTGGCGCCGATATGGCGTTGCACGCCGTCGGGGTCGAAGGCCGCAGCTTGCGGGATGGTGGCCTGGCGCAGCAAGGATTCGGTGTGGGCAAAGCTGCGCCGCAGCAGCTTGTCTTCCAGCTGCTTGGCCTGTTCCAGATTGCCAACCTCGGCGCTGATCAGCAGCGCCATGGCATGGCTGATGTGCTCCAGCGCCTGGCTGAGCACCTCGGAATGTTGGCCGGTGCTGGCCTCCAGCTGGGCCAGGGCGGCACGCGGCCGGGCGGCCAGATCGCGGCACCAGGCCAGAGCGGTGACGAAGTCAAAAGCGCCGTCATGCTGGCGCTTGAGCTGCCCGAGCAGCACGCGCAGCTTGTCGCTGTTGGTGCTGGCGCCCTCGACCTTCAGCTGCGCCAGCCAAAGGTAGAGGTCGCTAGGGATGCGCGCCGACAGCGGCTCCATCGTCGTGCTCGTCGCTTGCGTCATGGTCCTGCTCCTGCGGGCCTGAAACGACCCGATGCGAGGCAGTGTATGCGTTTGAATTCAAACGACAACACCCCCAGAAGGGGGTGAAAGGACCGAGGCCTACAGATAGCGCGCCCAGAGCTGGTTGCTCAGCTTGCCGGCCGGATCGTGCGCTTGCTTCAGCCGGCGCAGCTCGCTCACCTCCGGGTAGGCGCGCTCGAACTGCGCGCGGCTGGCGTGCAGTTGGTAGGGCAGGTAGTAGCGCCCCTCGTGTTCCAGGGCCAGGGCGATCAGTTCGCGCGTCCAGCCGGCCACCAGGGCTTGGGCGTTTTCGTCCGTGCCTTGCTTGTAGTACAGCACGAAGCAGAAGACCTCCTCTTTGGCCCAGGGCAGAAGGCTGTCGGTGTCGGGCGGGGCGTGGCGGATGGACACATTCAGCGCCATCACCTGGCGTTGGCGCAGCAGGGCCGCCATGGCTCGGGTGAAGCTCAGGAAATGGCGTGGCGGAATGAAGTACTCCTGCAGCACATAGCTGGAGTGCGTGCGCTGGCGCGGCTCCAGCTGGGCCACATCAAGGCTGGCCTCGTGGTTCAGCCATTGCACCGCCTTGCCAGCGCTGAGCAAGGGGTGCACGACCTGGCTGCGCAACAGCGCCCCACCCGGCAACTCGCTCATGGCCCAGATCAGGCTCTGCTCCAGCCGGTAGCTGGCGCCGCGGGGCACCAGGCGGGCGGTCTCGGTCAGCGCCGTGCCATCCGGGCAGCGGCGCCAGCTCACAGCGACCGGCTGGTCGAAGCGTGGCGGCAGCAGATCGGCGTTGTGCAGCACGCAGTCCCCGCGGGCCAGCACTTCGCGCTGGAAGTAGGCCGGGTAGTCGGCCAGCGCCAGGCTTTTCACCTCGCGGCGGATTTTGCAGTTGCGCGCGAGATCCAGCTCCACCTCGCTGATCACCGCCAGCGCCCCGTAGCCACCCAGCGCAGCGCGAAACAGCTCGGCGTTCTCGCTGCGGCTGGCTTCGACGATGCGGCCATCGGCCAGCACCAGCTGCAGTGCCTGCACGGTGCGGCCCACAGGCCCATGGCCGACATAACGGCCATGGCAGTTGACCGAGACCGAACCGCCGATGCTGAAATTGGAATAGCTCTGCATGGTCTTGACGGCCAGGCCCAGCGGGTCGAGATGGTCTTGCAGATCCCGCCAGCTCATGCCCGCCTGCACCCGCACCCGCATCTGCTCCGGCCGCAGCCAGACCAGGGCCCTCATGCCGCGCAAATCCAGCTGCAGGCCGCCGGCAATCGCCACCTGCCCGCCCATGCTGAAATGCCCGCCGCCCACAGCGACTTGCCCGGGCCAGGCGCGCAAAGCGGCCGCGATCTCGGCGGCCGAGCGCGGGTGCTCGATCCCGGCGACCGGCACGCTGTACAGACGGGTGACGTTGTGCACCCACAGCTCCGGCGCGCAATGCACCGCCGTGGGCAGCAGGCTGAGCAGACCGGCTTGGGCCAGGCCCAGAACCAGGCGGCGCCGGCCCAGCGCCGGCAGCGCGGCAAGATCGCTTAATCTCTGATCGCTGCTAACTTTTGGAGTCCCTGCCATGTTTTGCATCTTTTCGCGCTCCCTGGTTTTCGCGCAGCGTAGCGCAATCCGCATGCGGCCCGGCCTGTTCGGCCTGCTCTTGGCCCTGCTCGGCGGCGCCGCACCCGCGCTGCAGGCGGCGCCTGGTCCGGCCTTCGACTGCGCCAAGGTCCAGCCCGGCAGCATCGCCGCCTTGGTCTGCGCGGATGCGGGCCTCGTGCAGCTGGACCGCCAGCTGGCCCAGGTCTACGGCCAGGCTCTGAAGAAGGCCGCCAAGGAGCGCCCGCCCCTGCTCAAGGCCGAGCAGCGCGGCTGGGTCAAGGGCCGGGACGAGTGCTGGAAGAGCGAGGACAAACCGGCCTGCGTGAAAGACAGTTATGTCCGCCGCATCGCCGAGCTGCAGGCTCGCTACCGACTGCTGCCGGCGCAGGGCCCGATACGCTGGGCCTGTGATGGCAATGCCGCCAAGGAGGTGGTGGTGAACTTCTTCGCCACCGAGCCGCCGACCCTGGTGGCCGAGTTCGGCGACAGCAGCTCGCTGATGTTTGCCGAGCGCAGCGCCAGCGGCAGCCGCTATGTCGGCCGCAATCAGAGCTTTTGGGAGCACCAGGGCGAAGCCCGCATCGTCTGGGGCTACCAGGCGCCGGAGATGGTCTGCCGCCAGTCCCGGTGAAGAGGTGCGCCGTGCCCTGCCGCATGTGGCCGGGCGCCTGGGGCTTGGGCGTTAGAGCGGCGATGGCGCGCTGCTTGGCCTGGCTGGTCGCTCGCTCGCCCGCCCGCCGGTGCTGGCGCCCGAGTTACACGGTATCCATGCGGCCTGCACGAGTGGGCCTCAGCAGCTAAAGCTGCGGCGCGCTTGGCGGGCTTCGCGGCAAACTGTCGCCAATCTTTACAACTTGTTTCGTGAGCCGCCGCCGATGTGGCCATACCGCCTGGCCTTGCAAGGTTCCCCGCGTTTCGGGGGGGGGCGGCCCTGACCGTGAAGCAAGACACGCCTGCTCGTTCTCAAATCCGGCCATCTGCTCGGAAACAGGGCTGCCTTGACCCGTCTTGTGCCTGACTCCACTTGGCGCAGCACTCGCGCTGGCATGTCATTTGCGTGGTGACGTTTGCTCTCCACTTGGGGGAGCCCGTCCATGCGATAGGGGGGCGGAACACCATGAATTCGAAAGAGCGACAGAAAGATGATGAAAAACGCAATCCATTCCTTTGCCATCGCAACCCTTGGCTTGGCCCTCGCAGGCGCCGCCCACGCTGGACCCGTCCATGTTGGCGTGATGAACGGCGGCGGCTTCGGTGGCGTCAATGGCAATGCCAACACCGCGCAGCAAGGCATCCTGTCTTCGACCCTGGGCTTCGTCAACAGCGGGTTTCAAGTCCAGGCCGGCGACAAAGTGCAGGTCACTGCAAGCGGCACCCTGTGCCTGAGCGGCAATATGGGCTGTGGCGACGCGAACGGGCAAGTGATGCAGGGTCTTGGCAACGGGACTTCGCACTTCACGGGGCTGAACAATCTCTTCGGCGCCTTGGTCGGCAGCATTGTTGGCGACGACAGTGGCAACTTCCAGGCCTTTGATGCCGCCGACGTGGCAAACGGTATCTCGCAAAGCTCCTTGTTCGCTCTCGGTACGAACGTGCAGTTCACAGCAACCCGCAGCGGCCGCCTCTACCTGGGTGTGAGCGATTCGGCCTTCTGGGACAACGCGGGTGCTGGCTTCGAAGTGACGCTGTCGCGCATCCCTTCGGGCAATCAAGTGCCCGAGCCCTCGTCCTGGGCACTGGCCGGGCTGGCTCTGTTCGCAGCCTTCGCTGCACGTCGCCGCAGCGCCTGAGCTTGACGCTTGAGCTCGACGTTCGCGCTCGGCGTGAGCCGGCTGAACACGGCCCCCGGCATCGGCCGCCCTTGAAGGGTGAGCGCGGGTGCGATTGAAGCGCTTCGAAGAAAAGTAGCCGCTGCAAGCCAGCGTTAGCTAGCTAGTTAGCCGCAAACCCGCGCCCATCTTTTGGGGGCTGACCTCAGTAGCCGCTGGCCGGCAGGCGCGGGGCCACCAGGCGCCGGCCTTCATCGCCCTGCACCCGGCCGAAGCGCGGGCCGCCCGCTTCGCGCTGCGCATCCCAATCGGCCTGCGCCCGGGCCACCGCCGCACGGCTGAGGCCGACGAAGTTCCACCACATTTCGATCTCGGCCGGGAAGGGCTCGCCGCCCAGCAGCAGCAGGCGGCCGCCGGCACTGAGGTGGAGGGACGCAGGCGCCTGCCCCGGCGCCAGATAGGCCAGCTCGCCCGTGCCCAGGGTCTCGCCGGCCAGGCCCAGTTCGCCTTCCAGCGGCAGCAGGCCATGCTCGAAATCGCCGCGCAGCTCCAGCTGCAGCTCGACGGCTTGGCTCGGTGCATGGATCTCCAGGCCCAGCAGCGGGGTGTAGACCCGCGGCGGCGCCGTGCGGCCGGCGTGGCTGCCGGCCAGCAGGGTCCAATGCGCTCCTTGCTCCTGCCAGCGCGGCAGGCTGGCATGGTGCTCGAAGGCCGGCGGCCGGTCTTCCTCGCCCGGGGGCAGGGCGATCCAGAGCTGGGCCGCGTGGATGCGCGCGGTGCCGGCGGGTGCGTCCTCGGTGTGGACGATGCCGTGGCCGGCCGTCATCAAGTTCACCTCGCCAGGCCGGATCAGCTGCTCGCTGCCCAGGCTGTCGCGGTGCAGGATCTCGCCCTCGATCATCCAGGTGACGGTCTGCAGGCCGATGTGCGGATGGCCGCCGACATGCAGACCGCCATTCGCCAGCGCCTGACCCTCAAACTGCACGGGCCCGATGTGGTCGAGAAAACACCAGGCACCCACGCGGCGCCGCTGCGCCGTCGGTAGCGCGCGGCGAATGGTCAGGCCTTCGCCGAGCTCGGTGCGGCGGGCGCTGATTCGGTCGAAGGGGGCGGCGGGGGCGCTGTTGGCGTCGTTGCTCAGGCTCATGCGAGGGCTCCGGGGTGGCTGGGCGACATCATCGCCCGAAAAAGACCGACCCAGACCCGCGGCGTGGGTCCACGTGGCGGGCCTAGTTTCGGCATGCCGAAGGCTGAGGTGCCAGCTCGCCATGAGGCAGCTTCTTTTACTGCTGCGCAGCAGCGTTGTGGAATTCCTGGCGGCGCGTCTTGATGCGGAGCTGCCTCATTGGGCTCGTGGTTTGTGAAAGCCGGCGCTGTTCGAGCACCTTGCATCGAGAAGGGCGAGATGCTTCGAGTCGTGGTGATGTCTGATGCCTATCAATCGGCACGCCTATCCCTGTGCCGGAGCAACGTTCTGCAACACCAAAGCCAGCTGTGCTGTCAGCACAAGCCTTCAAATTCAAGGCCTGACCCCGGCCGTGGGTGACCCCGGCCGTGGGTTGAGCGGCGACGTCAACCACCTGCGGCACGTCCTCGTGCTCGGCATCGCCGCCTACGACGCGGACGACAAGCGCTTGATCGCTGGCACGCAGCTGTTCGACGTCAGTTCCAGCTTCGCGCTGGAAGAACTGAGGTTCACGACGGCGCTGCCGTTGGCTTATGAGCGGTGAGCGGGCAAGAGGCGGCAGCAGCCGAGCAGCCGAGATCAGGCCTTCAATTTCAAGGTGCCGCATGCCCATCGGCCATTGCGCGACTATTCAACTAGGGCACCTTGCGCTTCTAGCTGCGCGCCTTCAAATTCAAGGCTTGGCCCAAGCTGTACGTCGGGCGCGTTGGTGGGCGTCCGTCTACGAGTGTGGGGAATTAACATTTAAGACTTGGCCCCGAATATTGCCCCCGATTTTCTAGCGCCAAGCTGGTTCAACGTCTCAATAGCTACCTCGGCCATTGGCCTACCAGCCAAAAACTCGTCTGCCGCCGCTGACAGATTATTGAACGAGTTTAAGCCAGGCCGCGGTATCGTCAAAACCTTGCAGCGGTTTGCTCAGTTTTTCCAATTCTTCGGTGTAATGTTTTCGGTCATTGTCCGGAAGGGCAGTGGTTAGGATGCCCGCGAGTGCATCACGCTTCATCGGTGCATACACGGTTGACGACGTATCTTCGATTCTCGAAAAGACGGTCAGCGCTTGAGAATATCGCTTCCTACTTATCTCCAAGCGACATTCGAGGCCAAGTCGTATGTCCTTCCTTTGGCTACCAAACACCCGGTTTAGGCGTTGAAGAGTAGCGTCTGCATCCGCATGCAGCCCTTCCCTGATTTGGCAAGTACAGAGTTGCGCGAGCATTCCGAAGGTCGGCCTGCCCTCCACTGTCTTCACGGCCTTCTCTGCCGCTTGCAAGGCTTCCCTCGCGCTGCCGAATCTAAGTTCGACGGTGGACAGTCGATGCCAGATGAACGAAGGGGAATCAATAGGTTCCAGTCGGAGTAAGCTCTGTCTCGCATCCGTTTCCGAACCGTCAGCAATGGCGATCTGGATTTTCAAATCAACCAGGAATCGATTTTCCCTTTGGCTGAGGCCTTCCTCAACATAGCGCTTAGCATTCACCAAGTTGCCTAGAAGAAAATAGCAACTTGCTATTTCACGATAAAGCGCAGTGCCTCGCCGCCCATGTTTCTCGGCAAGTGTGAATTCTTCCAATGCTTGAGTGAGTTTTCCAGCTTTGCGATGAAAGAAGCCGTTCAGAAAATGGTAATCCCTTACGGGTGCATAGGTGTTGAATAGTTGCAGTTCCTGAGCCGCTTCCGGCCACAAATCTTCTTGAATAAGCGCTCGAATTAAGAAGTCCCTTCCTGTCACTGATTTTGGAAGTTCTTCCACTGCCAAACGCGCGGCTTCAATGCACGTTCGATATTCTCGACGATGATAAGCGTCTTCTGCAAACGATATCAAATCACTGGTTAGATGGAATATGTCGTCTCTTTGCCCGCCGGTGCGTAGCGCTGCCTTGAATAGTTGACGATGCAGTTGCAATCTGGGTAGTTCTTCGTCGTCGGCATTTAAAATATCTCGTAGCGAGGAAAAGACGCGCCCATGATCTATCTCTGCATCATCACGGAACTGCTCCAGTACAGCGTCCGATACTGGAGATGCAATGCCATAGAGGCCGCTTTCGTCCGGCACAACGAGCGAATGATCGACAAGACCAATTAGACTGCTAATTAGCAGTGCGTCATCAAGTTGAAGGCTCTTTGCCAAAACCTGTGCGGGAAGAGGGCTATATCTGGCCAGGATTAGTAATATCGAATGCTGCTCTTTTGTGAGCCTGCTATCCCGTAGGAATTTGACGAATGCATATTTTCTAAATTTGATAAGTCGATTCTTGTCCATTATTATCGACTGCACGCCATACGCTTTTGCCTGATCTATTGCGTAGTAGGCGCTCGGCGGGTGCCCTCCCAAGTACTCTGAGACTTCGCGAATCTGTGCCGCGGTCATCGCCACCTTTTCGGATTCCGCGATCTTTGAAATCAATCGTTGGCTATCCTCATCTGCCAGCGGGCGGAGGTTTAGCGATGGAATTTCTGAAGGAGGCTTCCGTGTTGAGACCAAGAAAAGGTAAACATCATCTTGGCCCTCTGCCTTGGATACAAGCTTGCGCACAGGGTCGGTCAGCAGGCCGTCAGGCGTAAGTAAGCCGCCCTCGTCCACGAGAATCGGTAACTCTTTATGATGGGTAGCGGCCTGAAGGTTCTCCAGATTCCTCGTGAGGATATCTTCCTCGCTTTGCCTTTGGATTGACGCTACTATGGAATCAAAGCCGTCCTTGGTGGAGAACGGCTCCAACAAGTTTGCGAGTTTTATGGTAATCGCTTGTAGCGTATCCCCGTCGGCAACCGGTATCTCCAACACCTTTGGGTAAGAGAGGCTTAGTTGTGCCGCCTTTCCAATAAATGTTCGCCTTCCCACGCTCGGCAAGCCATACACACCAAGGACTCGTGGAGGACGTTGCCCGAGTGGCGTCAGGAGTTTCTGGAGATTTGAAATGTCGAGGCTGCGGCCTTCAAAGTGACTCTGTTGCTGCGAGCGCAGAAGCCCATCCAGATGGTGTCTTATCTCTCTCGCCGCAACTTTAGGTGCGGTAGTCGGGGAGATCTTTGCTCGTGAAAGCCATCGTGGCAATTCTGAGAATTGGATCGATGGATCGAGCAAAAACACTAAGGATTTGGATATCTTGGATTCGAGTATTTTGTACCAAGCCTCCGTAATCTCGAAATTCACCCAAATGCTTTCCAGCGCAGCTTGGCTGACGAATAGAACGAAGACATCGCTTTCGTCGAGCATCTTCTCAATGGCGTATTTGAACTGCTCGCCGTCTTCAAAAACCTGCTCATCAAATAGGCAGTACTGCCTACCGAGTTCATTCGCTACGGCGCGGATAAACTCTTTGTCCTTCGAGGAATGTGACAGAAAAGCTCGTCGCAGCACTTTGCTCCCTTTGTCTTTTTGAGGATTGACAGACCAATTGAATTTGGACTTTGATTTTGCAGATGGTGCGGTCACGCATTGATCCCGTGCGTAGAGATTTCCGCTTGGTCTGACCGCGGCGTCGTCGAACCTGTCAATGGGTCTCACCTGTACATGGCGGGACGGTCAGGAATGGCGACGTGGAACACGTGGTTCACCTTCGCACTACTGTTGGGCCCGTCAGCCCCGCGAGTCTAGCCTCCTTGGCTGCCGCGCGCGGCTCTACCTATGCTGGGCGAGGGCCGGACGGGGCGGCGCTGGGTCTGAATTCGGCGTCTCTTCGATTTGTTGGGTGTCGTGCCAGCGGGCTTGTTCCGGAGTAGCTGGGCATCGACGCATTTTCAGGTCGGAAGTGGGCTTGGAGAGCGACTCGCTCGCAACGGCTAGGGCAGAGGGGGGGCTTACGTCATCTTGCCGTCATGGCCTACACCGATCGCCAATGTGCCGCCGTGACATCGATGCCCGTAATGATGCGCCAGCCTTCGGATTTGCCCACAATCGATAACACGCACTTGTCGATAGCCAGGTTCTGCAGCGCGTACACAGCATGCTGCCAGGCTGACGTTTGTAAGCGTCCGCCGTGGCCGAATGCGAGCGTGGATTGGGCGGCGGCAGATCGGTAGTGGACGCTGCATAGCGGCCGTTGGCGCGCAATCTCGCTCAGCAGCTTGCTCAACGCCAACAGGCACTGCGATCAATTCAGCTCAGCCCCCCCGCGCAGCGATACACAAGTCGACCTCCCACCCCGCCCCTGAGTTCCTCCGTGTCCCCATGACTCCGTAGTCAGTTCCAGCTGATCAAACACAATCGCTTGATAGCCCAAAGAAAAAGCCCGCCGTATCCGGGCGGGCTTTTGTGTGCAGCTGAGTGCCTAACGATCAGGCCTGTTGCTTCCACTGATGCATCAGCGATTCCCACTTGGCCTTGGCCGCGTGGACATGGCGCTCCTTGACATGGCCATAACCGCGAATTTCTTCGGGGATGCGGGCGATCTCGGTGGCCAGCTTGAGGCGATCGGCGCTCAGGCCCTTGGCCAGGATGCCTTCGATGCTGGCGCGGTACTCGCCGATCAGGGCGCGTTCCATCTTGCGCTCGGCCGTGTAGCCGAAGATGTCCAGCGCGGTGCCGCGCAGACCCTTGAGCTTGGCCAGCAGGCCGAAGGCCGGGCGGACCCAGGCGCCCATCTGCTGCTTGACCAGCTCGCCCTTGTCGTTCTTCTTGGCCAGCAGCGGCGGGGCCAGATGGTGCACCAGCTTGTAATTGCCTTCGAACTGGCTGGCCACCTTCTCGACAAAGCTCTTGTCGGTGTGCAGGCGGGCGACTTCGTACTCGTCCTTGTAGGCCATGAGCTTGAACAGGTACTTGGCCACGGCCTCGGTGAGCGCCGTGCTGTTCAGGCTGCCCTCGGCCGCGCGCACCTTCTCGACGAAGGCCTTGTACTGCGCGGCATAGGCCGCGTTCTGGTAGCCGGTCAGGAAGTCCACGCGCTTGGCCACCAGCTCGTCCACGCCCGGGCGCTTGACGATCTGGATCACCTGCTGCGCAGCGAACAGCGATTGCACGCCGGCCAGATCATGGGCGCAGCGGCGGCCCCATTCGAAGGCGGCCTTGTTGTTGTCGATCTGCACGCCGTTCAACTCGATGGCGCGCATCAGCGCGGCGTGGGACAGCGGGATGCGACCCTGCTGCCAGGCATAGCCCAGCATCAGCGGGTTGGTGTAGAGCGAGTCGCCCAGCAGCTTGACGGCCACGTCCTCGGCGTCGAAGGCGCGGAAGTGATCGGCGCCCACGGCCTTGGCCACGGCGGCCTCGCAAGAGGCGCCGGGGAAGGACCAGTCGGCGTTGTTCACCAGGGCCGCGGTCGGCGAGCCGTGGGTGTTCAAGGCCACAAAGGTGCGGCCCTCGCGCATCACGGCCAGGGTGGCCTTGTTGGCGGCGACGATGGAATCGCAGGCGATCACCAGTTGCGCCTCGGCCGTGCCGACTTTGGTGCAGTGGATGTCTTCGGCACGGTTGGCGATCTGGATGTGGCTCCAGGTGGCGCCGCCCTTTTGCGCGAGGCCGGCCGCATCCTGCGTGATCACGCCCTTGCCTTCCAGATGGGCGGCCATGCCCAGCAGCTGGCCGATGGTGATGACGCCGGTGCCGCCGACGCCGGCGACGACGATGCCCCAGGCTTCCTGCGCGTTGGGAATGCTGGGCTCGGGCAGGGCGCCCAGCTTGGCATCAAAGGGCGAGATGCGCTTGTCCTTTTTGGGCTTCTTCAGCTCGCCACCCTCGATGGTGACGAAGCTGGGGCAGAAGCCCTTGACGCAGCTGAAGTCCTTGTTGCAGGTGTTCTGGTTGACCTGGCGCTTGCGGCCGAAATCGGTCTCCAGCGGCTCGATGGAGAGGCAGTTGGACTGGATGCTGCAGTCGCCGCAGCCTTCGCAGACCAGCTCGTTGATGACGGTGCGCTTGGCCGGATCGGCCAGCTTGCCGCGCTTGCGGCGGCGGCGCTTTTCGGTGGCGCAGGTCTGGTCGTAGATGATGGCCGTGGTGCCGGGGATCTCGCGGAACTGGCGCTGGATGGCGTCAAGCTCGTCGCGGTGGTGCACGGTCACGCCGCTGGCCAGGGCCACGCCCATGTACTTGTCCGGCTCGTCGGTGACGATGACCAGCTTGGCCACGCCCTCCGAGACCAGGCTGTTCATGATCTGCAGCACCGTGTGGCCCTCGGCGCGCTCGCCCACCTGCTGGCCGCCGGTCATGGCGACGGCGTCGTTGTAGAGCACCTTGTAGGTGATGTTCACACCGGCGGCGATGCTTTGGCGGATCGCCAGGATGCCGCTGTGGAAGTAGGTGCCGTCACCGAGGTTGGAGAAGATGTGCTTCTCGTTGGTGAAGGCGGCCTGGCCGACCCAGGGCACGCCCTCGCCGCCCATCTGGGTGAAGGTGGCGGTGTTGCGGCCCGGCATCCAGGTGACCATGTAGTGGCAGCCGATGCCGCCCACGGCGCGCGAGCCCTCGGGCACGCGGGTGCTGGTGTTGTGCGGGCAGCCCGAGCAGAACCAGGGCGTGCGGTCGGCGCCACCGGCGGCTTTCTCTTCCTGCTTGAGGGCGTTTTCCTTGCCGTCGATCAGGGCCACGCGGGCGTCCAGGCGGGCGGCCACATCGGCGTCCACGCCCAGCTTCTTCAGGCGCTTGGCGATCGCGCGGGCGATGATGGCCGGGGTCAGGTCGGCCTGCGGGCGCAGCAGCCAGTTCTTGCTGGGGTTGGGCAGGCCCCACTCGCCACCCATGCCGCCTTCGGCGTCATCGTCGAACTTGCCCAGCACATGCGGGCGCACGTCGGAGCGCCAGTTGTAGAGCTGTTCCTTGATCTGGTACTCGATGACCTGGCGCTTTTCTTCGATGACCAGGATCTCCTGCAGGCCGGTCGCGAAATCGCGCGTGATATTGGCCTCCAGCGGCCAGACCACATTGACCTTGTGCAGGCGGATGCCGAGGCGGCGGCAGGTGTCGTCATCGAGGCCGAGGTCGTGCAGGGCCTGGCGGGTGTCGTTCCAGGCCTTGCCCGAGGCGATCAGGCCCAGGCGGTCGTTCGGCGTGGCGATGACGTTGTAGTTGAGCTTGTTGGCGCGGACATAGGCCAGGGCCGCGTACCACTTGTGGTCGAGCATGCGCGCTTCCTGGTCCAGCGGCGGGTCGGGCCAGCGGATGTGCAGGCCGCCCGGGGGCATGGGGAAGTCGTCCGGCGTGATGATGTTGACGCGGTCCGGATCGACGCTGACGCTGGCGCCCGACTCGACGATTTCCTGAATCGTCTTCATGCCCGACCACAGGCCCGAGAAGCGGCTCATGGCAAAGGCGTGCAAGCCCATGTCCAGGATGTCCTGCACGCTGCTGGGGAAGAAGACCGGGAAGCCGGCGGCCTTGAAGACGTGGTCGCTCTGGTGGGCGGCGGTGGAGCTCTTGGCGATGTGGTCATCGCCGGCGATGGCGATCACGCCGCCATGCTTGGAGGTGCCGGCCATGTTTGCGTGCTTGAACACATCGATGCAGCGGTCCACGCCCGGGCCCTTGCCGTACCAGATGCCGAACACGCCGTCGAACTTGGCTTTTTCCTTGAACAGCTCGAGCTGCTGCGTGCCCCAGACCGCGGTGGCGCCGAGTTCCTCGTTGACGCCGGGCTGGAAGACGATGTTCTGCTTGGCCAGATGCTTCTTGGCCGCCATCAGCGCCTGGTCGTAGCCACCCAGCGGCGAACCGCGGTAGCCCGACACGAAGCCGGCGGTGTTCAGCCCGGCGATGGCATCGCGCGTGCGCTGCAGCATGGGCAGGCGCACCAGGGCTTGCACCCCGCTCATGAAGGCGCGGCCGTTGTCCAGCGCGTATTTGTCGTCCAGCGTGACCTTTTCGAGCGCGCGCAGGACGTGATCGGGCAGGGGAGCATTCATGGTGGGGATCTCGGCTTGTCTCGGGGTGGAACCGGGCTGGCTGCTGCCGCTTGTGGCGGCCATGCTCCCGTGTGCATTGGATGCCGGCACTGGGTGCGGCACAGTATGTCCGGCCTGCAGGCCCTGTGTACAGGGCCGCAGCACGGTATTTGCCCTTCAAAAGGCAGGCGCCAGTGTAGGGAAAGGGTCGCGAGCGGTGCTTTCTATTTGGTCTTGGAAACCCGGGCGCTGAGCAATAATCTTTCCAGCAATCTGTTTTGGGGCAAGAAATGGCATCGAGAAAGCCCGGACCTAGTAAAAACCCGCAGTCTTTTGCCGGCGTCGCGGACCCGGCCACGGACGCGGGCGCCGATGCCGCTGCGGCCGCGGATCTGCTGCCCCAGGGCGACACCCTCGACCGCTATCACATCGCCATCCTGGCCGAGCTGCAGCGCGACGCGCGGCTCTCCAATGCCGAGCTCTCGGCCCGCATCGGCCTGTCCACCGCGCCCACCTGGCGGCGCGTGCGCTGGCTGGAGGAGCAGGGCTTCATCACCGGCTACCGCGCCGAGATCGACCGCCGCAAGATCGGCCTGGGCGTGCTCGCCTTTGTGCGCGTGGACGCCGACCGCAACACCGGCACCTCGACCAAGCCGCTGGAAGACGCACTGCGCCAGTTGCCCGAGGTGATCTCCTGCCACTACATCTCGGGGGCCGGCACCTTCGAGCTGCAGGTGCTGGCCACCGACCTCGACGCCTTCAGCCGCTTCACCATCGACACGCTGCTGCACCTGCCCAATGTCAAGGATGTGCACACCAGCTTCTCGCTCGGTGAGGTGAAGGCCGGCGGCGGTGTGCCGCTGCGGCATTTGCGCGGCGGCTGAGGGGCGGCTGAAGGGCGCCACTGTCATGGCCTGGGCCGATCTGGACGCCATCGCCGCCCGCCAAAGCCAGGCGCTGCGGCGGGCCATGCGCGCGGCGGTGCGCCGCAGCAATGGCGAACAGTCGGGCCTGCGCCTGCTCGGCCAGGGCGTGTTCGGCCTGCTGCTGTGCTTGCTGCCGCTCTGGGGTCTGGGCTTCTGGGGCCTGATCTTCTGCGCGCCGGGGCTGTGGTTCTTTTTGCTGCCGGCCCTGGCGGAAGGGCTGCCCGAGCTTTGGGCCTGGGCCGCGCCGGCGCGCTGGGCCGATGTGCAGGGCCAGCGCTACAGCTTTATGGGCGCTTACCTGCACATCGAGCGTGACGCCGAGGGCCAGCCCTGGCTCAGCTGCGACGAGGTGCGCGCCGCGGGTGTGGACCTGCCGCAAGCCTGGATCGTGCAAGCCCGGCTGGACCCGGCCCGCTGCCGCCTCGATGCGCGCGGCCGGCGCCTGCAGCTGCGTGCCGATGCCTTGCTGGCCGGCCTGCAGGGCACGGCCCAGCCGCGCGGCCACAAGTTCGCGCTCTGGCTGCAGCGGGTGGTGATCTTTCCGGCCGATCGGGCGGCGCGGCGGCGCTGAGTGGCTGAAGCGTGGTCGCCCGGGCGCACCCTGCGATCGACTTTGATCGCTGCCAGGGCGGTGTTCGCCACACACTTTCGGCAGGACCGCACGCAGCCTACAGAATGGGGTCATGAGCACCAGCGCCCGACTGCCCTTCCGTCATTTCCTGCTCGCCCTGGCCGTGGTGGCCATCTGGGGCAGCAATTTCGTGGTCATCCGCCTCGGGCTCAACGCCCTGCCGCCCTTGCTGTTCGCCACCCTGCGTTTCAGCCTGGCGGTGCTGCCGGCGGTGTTCTTCATCCAACGGCCTGATCTGCCCTGGCGCAATCTGGCCAGCTATGGGCTCTTGATCGGCGTCGGCCAGTTCGGCCTGCTCTTTCTGGCCATGCGCGGGCCGCAGCCGGCCATCTCGCCAGGCCTGGCCTCGCTGGTGATTCAAACGCAGGTCTTTTTCACCCTGATGCTGTCCATGCGCCTGACGCGCGAGCCGGTCAAGGGCTACCAATGGCTGGCCCTGGGCCTGGCCGCCTCCGGCATCGCCCTGATCGCCAGCCACACCGACGGCAGCGCCACGCCGCTGGGCCTGGCCATGGTGCTGGCCGCGGCCTTCAGCTGGGCCTGCGCCAATATGGTGGGCAAGCAAGCCGGGCGCGTGAACATGCTGGCCTATATGGTCTGGACCAGCGTCTTCGCCGTGCCGCCGCTCCTGCTGCTGTCCCTGCTGGTCGAGGGGCCGCAGGCCATGGCCGCGGGCTTGCACAAGGCGGATCTCGGCACCTGGGCCGCGGTGCTCTGGCAGGCCCTGGGCAACACCTTGTTCGGCTACGCCGCCTGGGGCTGGCTGCTGGCCCGCCATGCGCCGGCCACCGTCGTGCCCATGGCCTTGCTGGTGCCCGTCTTCGGCATGAGCACCGCGGCCCTGGTGCTGGGCGAAGGCCTGCCGGCCTGGAAGCTGATCGCCGCCGGCCTGGTGCTGGCCGGTCTGGCGCTGAATCTGTTGTGGCCGCTGCGCAAAGCCAGAACGCAGGCGGCATGACCCAGCGCAGAGTCAAGGCCTTGATGCTGCGTTAGGCTGAGCCCATGGACATCTCGACTACCCCGCGCTTCCAGTTCTTCACCGGCAAGGGCGGTGTCGGCAAGACCTCCTGCTCCACCGCCACCGCCCTGGCCCTGGCTGATGCTGGTCGGCGCGTGCTGCTGGTCAGCACCGACGCGGCATCCAACCTCGACGAGATGCTGGCCATCCCCTTGCGCCAGCAGCCGGTTTCGGTGCCAGGAGCGCCGGGCCTGTCGGTCATGAACATCGACCCCAACCAGGCCGCCGAGGACTACCGCCAGCGCGTGCTGGCCCAGTTGGGCGCGGGCGCCAGCGCCGCCGAGCGCGACACCGTGCGTGAGCAGCTCAGCGGCGCCTGCACCACCGAGATCGCGGCCTTTGACGAGTTCGCCAGCCTGCTGGCCGAAGGCGCGCCGGGCTTTGACCACATCGTCTTCGACACCGCGCCCACCGGCCACACCCTGCGCCTGCTCAGCCTGCCCAAGGCCTGGAGCGGCTTTCTGGCCGACAACGACCGCGGCGCCTCCTGCCTGGGCCCGCACTCGGGCTTGAAGATGCAGGAGGCACGCTTCCAGGCCGCGCTGGCGGCCTTGTGCGACCCGGCGCTGACCGAGGTGGTGCTGGTGGCCCGGCCCGAGCGCGGCGCGCTGGACGAGGCCGCGCGCAGTGCCGTCGAGCTGCAGGGTTTGGGCTTGAAGCGCCAGCGCCTGTTGGTCAACGGCGTCTTCCATGCCAGCGTGGCGGATGACCCGGTGGCCGCCGCGCTCGAGGCCCAGGGCCAGGCGGCGCTGGCCGCCATGCCGGCGGCCTTGGCCGCACTGCCGCGCCGCGAGTTGCCGCTGCGGCCGGTGGACATGGTGGGCCTGGCCGCGCTGCGCGCCTTGTTCCAAGCGCCCGGCGCGCCGCTCGCGACGCAGCCGAGCGAAGCTGTGAGCTTGGCAGCGCCCGGTGAATCCGCCCGCCTGTCGGCCCTGTGCGATGAGCTGGCCGCCGCCGGCCGGGGCCTGATCCTGGTCATGGGCAAGGGCGGCGTGGGCAAGACCACCATCGCCGCGGCCCTGGCCATCGGCCTGGTGCAGCGCGGCCATGCGGTGCACCTGAGCACCACCGACCCGGCCGCCCATGTGCTGCCCACGCTGCAGGGCGAGCTGCCCGGTTTGCGCGTTGATGCCATCGATCCCAAGCGCGAGACCGAGGCCTACATCGCCAAGGTCATGGCCCACAAGGGCCGCGATCTGGATGAGGCCGGCCGCGCCCTGCTGCTGGAGGATCTGCAATCGCCCTGCACCGAAGAGGTGGCGGTGTTCCACGCCTTTTCGCGCGTGGTCAGCGAGGCGCGCAGCGCCTTTGTCGTGCTGGACACCGCGCCCACCGGCCATTCCCTGCTGTTGATGGACGCCACCGGCGCCTACGACCGCCAGATGCGCCGCGAGCTGCAGGGTGGTGGTGGCAGTGGGGGTGGTGCGAGCGCACGACTGATCACACCGCTGATGCGCTTGCAAGACCCGGCCTACACCCGCATCCTCTTGGTGACCCTGGCCGAGCAGACGCCGGTCTCGCAAGCAGCCGCGCTGCAAAGCGATCTGCGCCGCGCCGGCATCGAGCCCTTTGCCTGGATCATGAACCGCAGCCTGCTGGCCGCCGGCGCGCACGACCCGCTCTTGAGCGCCCGCTTGGCCGGCGAGCAGCGGCAGATGCAGCGCATCGCGGACGAGCATCTGGCCCAGCGCCTCTTCTGGCTGCCCTGGTGCGCGCAGCCGCCGGTCGGCATTCCGGCTCTGGCCGCGCTGGCGCGCTAGGTCGCGGCGGCCTATGCTGGGCGCATGAACGCACTCCACTTGCTTCCCCGCCGTGCCTGCTTGCTTCTGAGTGCACTCGGCCTGATGCCCTTGCTCGCGGCCGCTCAGCCCGCGGCCAAGCTGCCCCCGCGCAACCTCTGGGTCGAGATGCGCTGGGTGGAAAGCCGCATGGACGGCGCCAGCCTGGCCGGCGTGCGTGAGGGCGCGGTGGTGGTGGGCACGGGCGGCAGTGTTTCGCCCACGCCCGGTGTGAGCCTGAGCACGAGCAGCCACAGCCAGAGCGGCCAGCAGACCCAGCGTGTGCTGGTGCTGAACGGCCGCCAGGCGCAGTTCCAGCTCAACGAGAAAGTGCCGGTGCAGTGGGTCGATGTTTCGGTGCAGATGGACGGCGCCGCAGCGGCGGGCGGCGGCGTGCCCGGCATGGCGGATGCGCGCGTGCGCGCCGTGCCACGCAGCGGCTTTGTCGAGCAGACGCGCGGCTTCACCGTGGCCGTGTTCTGGCCCGGCGGCCAGCAGCCGGCGCGCCTGGACATCAAGGTGCAAACCCCCTCGGGCGAGCCCGGCCCGAACGGTGTGCCCGCAGGCCAAACCCAGCTCGACAGCAGCGTGCAGCTGCGCCTGGGCGAGTGGCTGACAGTGGCGCGCACCGGCGCGGCCGTGCAGGCGCAGGAGCGCGGCGTGCTCAGCACCCGGGCGGCCGAGTCCCAGACCCAGCGCGAGCTGCAGCTGCGTGTCGATCTGGCGCCGTGAGTGATGGCTGCCGTGCGCGGCCTGCGCCCTCATTCGTGCCGCGCTTAAGCCAATCTTGAGACGGCCGCGGGGCGGGCCCTGCTAGTCTCCAGCGTCCTTGTTTGGAGCTTGCTGTTCGATGATGTGCTTGTCGCTGTCCACTTCCCGTCTGGCCTTGGCCGCCTCCGCCCTGTGTGCCTCTTTGCTGTCGCTGCCCGCCAAGGCGGCTGAGGCCACGCCCTATCCCCTGTTCGGCGGCAAGCCTTTGCCGGTCGAGCGCACCAGCGCCAAGGTCGTGGGGGTCTACGTGCCCATGTGGGAGAGCGCTGCCCATGTCGACCGCATCCCGGCCGGCAGCGTGACGCACTTGCTGTATGCCTTTCTGCGCCTGTGCGGCCCGGGTCAGATCGCCAAGGACGCGGCGCGCTGCGAGGGCAAGAAGGACTTCCAGCTCAGCACCGGCGGCGCCGAGAAAACCTTTGACGCCGCCTTTGCGCGTTTGAAGGCGCGCGAGCCCCAGGTCAAGGTGCTGGCCTCGGTCGGGGGCTGGGGCGGCTCGGACGGCTTCTTCCACATGGCGCCCGACGCCGCCAAACGGGCCGTCTTTGTCGAGTCCTCCCTGCAGTTCCTGCGCGATCACCCGAGCTTCGACGGCATCGACATCGACTGGGAGCACCCCGGCGACAACGGCGCCGCCAACGGCGTGCCTCTGGGCAGCCCGGCCGATGGCCAGGCCTATGCCGACCTGATGGTGGACCTGCGCCGCGGCCTGCAGCGCCTGGAGGCCGAGACCGGGCGGCCCTATCTGCTGAGCACGGCCATCAACAGCGGCGAGACCGTGGTCAAGCGCATCAACTTCAAGCAGGCCGCACCCGCGCTCGATCTCATCTTCATGATGACCTACGACTTCTACGGCAACTGGTCAGCCGCAGCGGGCAATCACACGACGCTGATGAGCAGCCGCAACGCCGCCGGGACCGAGGCCGACGACAGCCTCGACCGCTCGGTGCGCAACCTCGAGGCCGCCGGTGTGCCGCGCGCCAAGCTGGTGGGCGGCGTGGCCATGTACGGCCGCGGCTTTGCCGGCGTCGAGCGCGCGCAGACCGGGGCCAGCAAGACCGGCGGCTATCCCGGCGCCGATGGCTCGGCCGGCTACCGCGAAATCGCCGCCCGCTACCTCGGGCCCAAGGGCCAGGGCCTGAACGGCTATCTGGCCCAGTTCGACGCCCAGACCCAGGCCTGGAACCTGTTCCACCCCAAGCACAAGCTCTGGATGGGTTACGACGACCCGCGCGCCGTCATCGCCAAGGGCCGGTACGCCGTCAAGCAGGGCCTGGCCGGCCTGTTCGCCTGGGAGCTGACCCAGGACAATGGCGACTTGCTCAATGCCATGAACCACGGCGTGGGCAACCGAGTCCTTCCGTGAGGAGCCCAGGGCGGGTGGCTTTTCAATACTGCACGCCGTAGCGCGCCCGAATGGCGCGCAGCACACCGCGCGCCTCCAGCCGCTCCTGCGCGGCATTGAGGCGCTGCACCTCGTCCTCGCTGACGGTTTTCTTGCTGAACATCAGGTGTACCGGCGCGTTCGAGGGGTGGTAGGGCAGGGGCGCCAGCTCCATCTTCAGCCGCCCGGCTTCGAAGAGCAGGGTGGCGTGGTCGGCCATGATCAGCTCGCCGCGCTCGCGGGCCAGCATCAGCAGGCCTTTCTCGAAGGTCTCGAAGGTGGAGCTCAGCCGCGCTTCCTGCAGGCGGCCGATGTAGGCCTCGTAGTCGGCGCCGAACCAACCGGCGTTCAGGCTCAGCAGTGGAATGCGCCGGGCCAGCACATCCTGAAAACCGCTGACATCGCGGTACAGCCCCAGCTTGGCGGGCAGGGTGAAGAGGC
Organism: Roseateles sp. GW835-FHT13E02; assembly: GCF_058794035.1. Taxonomy (NCBI): domain Bacteria; kingdom Pseudomonadati; phylum Pseudomonadota; class Betaproteobacteria; order Burkholderiales; family Sphaerotilaceae; genus Roseateles; species Roseateles sp. GW835-FHT13E02. The sequence continues at coordinate 101,300 of NZ_JBXAGJ010000009.1, read as the reverse complement.
TGACCGTCTCCATGCGGTAGGCGCGGCCGAACCAGGCGAACTCGCGCCGTTCGGCTGTGTCTGAGGCGCCGGGGATGATGTCGAGCTCGCCGGCCTTGAACATGGCATAGCGGCGGTTGCGCGGCACGGCTTCGCCCAGCTCCAGGCTGCAGCCGGCTTCCTTGAATACCGCGCGGATCAGCTCGATGTCGGCGCCCACGGACTCGCCCTTGTCGTTGGGGAAGAAGTAGGGCGGCCATTCCATCATGGCGATGCGCAGCGGGCGGCTGCAGGGCGCTGCCTGGGCCGGGCCGTTCAGCAGCAGCAACAGCCACAGGCCCCCCAGGCCCAGCGCCAACGCGGCGGTTCGCGATCTCCAGCTCTTCGTCAAACCGGGCATGTATCGGCTCCTGATCGGCGTGCTCCGTGGAGCGCCCAGCATAGCCACGATTGCCCGGGCGCGGCATCCCTTGCCCAGGCGACAGCCGGTCCGGCTGCGTTCACCAGGGCAGGCGCTCGCCCTGGTAGCTCAGAAAGCTGCCGCTGTCTTCGGCCTGCACGCGGTCCAGCACGGCCAGCATTTCCTGTGCGGCCAGGGCCGGCGGCCGGCCGATCTGCTCGCCCCGAAAAGGCCGCGACAGGGCCGAGTTGACGGTGCCCGGGTGCAGAGCGATCAGGGCCGCGCCGGGCAGCTGGCGTTTGGTTTCGATCGCCGCGGTCTTGATCAGCATGTTCAGCGCCGCCTTGGAGGCCCGGTAGCTGTACCAGCCGCCCAGGCGGTTGTCCTCGATGCTGCCCACCTTGGCCGAGAGCAGGGCCAGCACGCTGCGCTGCCTGTCCATCAGCGGCACCAGGTGGCGCAGCAGCAGGGCCGGGCCGAAGGTGTTGACCAGAAAGGTGGCTTGCAGCTGGGCATAGCTGAGCTCGCCGAGCTTTTTCTCGGGCATGAAGTCGGCGCTGTGCAGCAGGCCCGCGGCGTTGATGAGCAAGTGGAAGGGCGCTTGCTCGCGCAGGGCTTGTGCGGCCGCGGCGATGCTGGCTTCGTCGGCAAAGTCCAGGGCGGGGTCGGAGTGCCGGTGCAGGCCTGTCACGCCCGCACAGCGCGGGTCGGCCTGCAGCTGCTCCACAAAGGCCGCGCCCAGGGCGCCCGAAGCGCCGATCACCAGGGCGCGATAGCCCTCGGGCAAGCTGGCCATGCCCTGGAATGGGGTGGCCTCACTCATGCCAGCCACCCCTGGCGCCAACGCTCGCTGTCGCGCAACTCGCGCCAGGCCAGGCGCTGCACCCGCTTGGACAGCACCGACTCCAGCTCGATCCACTCGATCGGGCCCGGCTGCCCGCTGGGGCCGATCTCGGGCGCGATCACCCGGCTGACCAGGAAATGCCGCTCGCGCTGCTGCGGCTGCAAAGCGGTCCATTTGCTGTGCAGCAGTTTCTTGGGGTGCAGGGGCGGGGCTGGGTGTGAGGAACTCATGGGGCGCAGCCTAGCCCAAGCCCGCGGGCCGCGCAGCGCCGGCCGGCAATGCCCGAGCCCGGCCGCGGCGCTTGTGGCGAGCGACTCACCCCCAGGCCTGCGGGCCCGCACAATCGGTAATCTGTTCGATCCCGATGCCCCAGCCCATGTCTGTTTCTTCCGCCGCCCCCGTGGCCATCGTCGGCGCCGGCCTGGCCGGCCTGTCCTGTGCCCAGGCTCTGCAGGCAGCTGGCGTGCCGGTGCAGCTGTTCGAGAAGAGTCGCGGCCCGGCCGGCCGCATGAGCACACGCCGCGGCGAGGGCTGGCAATGCGACCACGGCGCCCAGTACTTCACCGCCCGCGACCCCGAGTTCCGCGCCGAGCTGGCGCGTTGGCAGGCGGCCGGCGTGGCCGCGCCCTGGCAGCCGCGCCTGCGTGTCTTTGGGCCGCAGCCCGAGGCGCGCGGCGCCGGTGAGACCGAGCGCTTTGTCGGCCTGCCCCAGATGACGGCGCCGGCGCGCTGGCTGGCCCAGTCGTTGCCGGTGCAGCTGCAGGCCACGGTGCAAGGCCTGCAGCGCCGTGCCGATGGGGCCTGGCAACTGCAGCTGGCTGAAGCCGAGCATCAGGCGCAGGCGACCCAAGCGTTTGCCGCGGTGCTGCTGGCCGTGCCCGCACCGCAGGCCGTGCCCCTGCTGGCGGGCCACAGCGAAGCCCTGCGTGCCCGCGCTGCCGCCGCCCGCATGCGCGGCAGCTGGGCGCTGATGCTGCACTACGAGCAGGCGCTGGGCCTGGATTTCGATGCCGCCTTCGTCAACCAGGGCCCGCTGCGCTGGGTCGCACGCGACAGCAGCAAGCCCAGTCGCGCCCCGGCCGGCGTGGCTGAGACCTGGCTGCTGCACGCCGAGGCCGAGTGGAGCGAGGCGAATCTGGAGCTGACGCCCGAGCAGGCCAGCGAACCTTTGCTGGCTGCCTTTGCCGCGCTGGGCGGCCGTGCGCCCGATCAACTGGCGGTGCACCGCTGGCGCTATGCCGACAGCGCGCCGCCGCTGGACCTGGGCTGCGACTGGGATGCCGCCGCCGGCCTTGGCCTGTGTGGCGACTGGCTGATGGGCGGCAAGGTCGAAGGCGCCTGGCGCAGCGGCCGGGCTCTGGCGCAAGCCTTCTTGCAATCGCGCGGCTGAGCTGGCCCGCGGCGGGCTCACGGATCAGGGCGAACCCGGGTGCGGTGCCGGCGGCGGCGCCGCACAATCGATTGCAAGAATCGCAGCGCGCCGCCCGGATGGCTGGGCAGGCGCACAGCAGGAGGGGCCCATGTCGCAGATGTTGCCGCCTTCGGTGGAAACCGAGCGCCTGGCTGCCTTGCTCGCGCTGGAGGTGCTGGACAGCGAGCCAGAGGCCGAGTTCGATGCCCTGGTGCAGGCGGCCGCCCTGGCCTGTGAAGCGCCCGTGGCCCGCCTGGCCTTGGTGGATGCGCGGAGGGTCTGGTTCAAAGCAGGGGTGGGCTGCAGCGAGGTCAAATCCCTGCCGCGTGAGCTGACCTGCTGCGACAGCGCCATCCAGGGAACGGATCTTTTTGAGGTGCCCGACGCGGCGCTCGATGCCCGGTTTTCGGCCAGCCCGCTGGTGCGCGGCCGGGCCGGTCAGCCCGGTCTGCGCTTTTATGCCGGCATGCCACTGCGCCTGCGTGAAGGGCAGGCGGTGGGGACGCTGTGTGTGCTGGACCATGTGCCGCGCCGGCTCACGGCCAGCCAGGCCGGGGTTTTGCGCCAGCTGGCGCAGGCGGCCGCCCTGGCCTTGCAAGGCCGGCGCGCCGAGCTGGAGGCTCAGCGCATGGCGCGCGAGCTGGCGGCCCGCGAGGCCTGGCTGCGCACCCTCAGCGAATCCTCGCCCCTGGGCATCTTTGCCACCGATGCCGAGGGCGAATGCACCTACACCAACCCGCGCTGGCAGGCGATCTACGGGCTCAGCCATGCGCAAAGCCTGGGCCGCGGCTGGCCGGCCACCCTGCACCCCGACGATGCCGGGCGGGTCCTGGCCGAGTGGCAGCGCTGTGCCGCCCTGCGCAGCGAGTTCGACCAGCAGTTCCGTCTGCGCCGGCCCGACCGCAGCGAGCGCCATGTCCATTCGCGTGCCCGCCCGGTGCTGGGGCCGCAGCAGCAGGTGCTGGGCTTTGTCGGCACGGTCGAGGATGTCAGCGAACAGGTGCAGATGCAGGCCCGGCTGCGTGCCAGCGAAGAGCGGCTCTCGGTGGCGGCCGACAGCGGCCAGATCGGCATCTGGGAGTGGGACCTGGGCAGCGGCGAGATGCACTGGGACAGCTGGATGTACCGGCTCTACGGCCTCATCCCGCCGGCACCCGGCCTGGGTGCGCGCTCGCCGGCCAGCGCCTACGAACTCTGGTCGCGCCATGTCCACCCGCAGGATCTGGCGGCCTCGCACCAGGCCATGCTGCAGGCCATCGACAGCGGCCAGCCCTTTCTGACCGAGTTCCGGGTGGTCTGGCCGGACGGCAGCACCCATCACCTGCGCGCCTCGGGCCGCGTCATCCGCGACGAGCAGGGCCGGGCCTTGCGCCTGGTCGGCAGCAACTGGGATCTGACCGAGATGCGCCGCCTGGCGGCCGAACTGGCCGAGCAGCTGGCGGCCGAACTGGCCGAGCAGCATGAGCTGCTGCGCGTGACCCTGCGCTCGATCGGCGATGCCGTCATCACCACCGATGCCCGCGGCCAGGTGCGTTGGCTCAACCCCGCGGCCGAGCGCATGAGCGGCTGGCCCGCCGCCAGCGCCGCCGGGCGGCCGCTGGAGCAGGTCTTCCATGTCGTGCACGAGACCAGCGGCGAAACCCTGGAGAACCCGGTCGCGCGCTGCCTGGCCACGGGCCGGCCGGCAGGGCTGGCCAGCCAGGCCCTGCTGCTGACGCCCGATGGCCGGCGCCTGGGCGTGGAGGATTCGGCCGCGCCCATCCGCAACGAGCGCGGCGAGCTGCTCGGCGCCGTGTTGGTGTTCCACGATGTGACCGAACAGCGCCGCCTGGCCGGCGAAATGAGCTTCCGCGCCAGCCACGATCCGCTGACCGGCCTGTTCAACCGCAGCGAATTCGAGAGCCGGCTGCGGGGCTTGCTGGAGCGCATGGCGGCCGAGGGCGTGCCCGAAGATGTCACCGAGGATCAGGCCCAATCCACCCCGGCCCGCCATGCCTTGCTCTACATCGACCTGGATCAGTTCAAGGCCGTCAACGATGCTTGTGGCCATGCCGTCGGCGATGTCTTGCTGCAGCAGGTGGCCCGTCTGCTGGCCGGGGTGGTGCGCGGCCATGACACTCTGGCGCGCCTGGGCGGCGACGAGTTCGCCCTGCTGCTGGAGCATTGCCCGCCGGCCCAGGCCGAGCGCGTGGCGCGCCAGATCTGCGAGCGCATGGAGGCGTTCCAGTTCAGCCACGACGGCCGGCGCTTCCCGATCGGCGCCAGCATCGGCCTGCTGCCGCTCGATGGGCGCTGGCACCATCTGGAGCTGGCGCTGCAGGCCGCCGATGGCGCTTGCTACGCCGCCAAGCAGGCCGGGCGCAACCGGGTGCAGGTCTGGCAGGACAGCCCGGCCCACCGTGCCACGCGCAGCGCCGAGCAGCAGTGGCAGGCGCGCATCGCCCGGGCCCTCCGCGAGGGGCGCTTTGTCCTGCACGGCCAGCGCATCGAGGCCTTGGCGGGCCCGGCCCATTCGGCCCGCCCGGCTGAGGATGGCAAGGCCGGCGAAACCAGTGTCGGCCAGGCCTGGCGCCGCTCGCTGCGCGGCCAGCGCACCGCCCTGGCGCCGGGGGCCTTGCGCGCCGAGGTGCTGCTGCGCATGCGTGAGGAGGCGCCCGCGGGCAGCGGCCAGGCCGAGGCAGCGGCGACGGCTGCTGCTGCGCCGGGCCTGGTGCTGCCCGCCGCCTTCTTGCCGGCGGCCGCCCGCTTTCAGATGGCGGCCCAGATCGACCGCTGGGTGCTGGCCGAGGTGGTGCAGTGCCTGCAGGCGCGGCTGCCGCGCCAGGTGGGGCTGCTGAGCCTCAATCTGTCCGAGCAGGCCATCGGCGACCGGGCGTTTCACCGCTGGGCCCTGGACCTGCTGCGCGCGGCCGGCCCCGAGGTCTGCGCCCAGCTCTGCTTCGAGATCAGCGAGCACACGGCCCTGGCCGGCTTGGCCGATGCGGCCCTGTTTCTGGAACAAGTGCGGGCCCTGGGCGCCAGTGCCGCGCTGGATGAGTTCGGCGCCGGAGCATCGAGCTTCGGCTATCTCAAGAGCCTGCCGCTCGATTACCTCAAGATCGCCGGCCAGTTCGTGCGCGATCTGGCCGAGGATCCGCTCGACGAGGCCGCGGTGCGCGCCTTTGTGGATGTGGCCCAGGTGGTGGGCCTGCGCACGGTGGCCGGCTGTGTCGACAGCGAGGCCGCCCAGGCCCGCTTGGGCCGCTTGGGGGTGGATTTCAGCCAGGGCTTTCTGCTGCATCGGCCGGTGGCCCTGGAGCAGCTCTTGCCGCCCGGCGCAGGGGGCTGAGCGGGTGGCCGGTCCAGGCTGGCCGAGAACACAGTAAAATCCCAGGTCCGATCCATGACCCACCCTGCCGCAGCCGCTCCAAGCCGGTGCGGGCGGCGGCAGTGGATTGGTTCGCAGGACCCCAGGTTTTGCAGTTTTTTTCCGACTTCTTTTTCCGTACCGGAGCCATCATGGGCAACAAGATCATCACCGAAGCCGCTGCACGCGCCACCCCCCGTCCCGTCGCCCCCAAGGGCGTGACCTTCACGGCTCCCCGCGGCCAAAAGATCAGCCTGGAGCGCGGCTCGCACACCCGCAGCAAGAAGAACCCGGGCAAGCGCGCCAGCAGCGGCGGCTGATCCCTCCCAGCCTTCTGTGCCCGGGCCTGCGACGCAAGGACACCCGGCACAGCCTGAGCTGATCACAGGCCCTTCCTCGCGGTAGGGCCTGTGCTTTTTTGGGGGCCGGCCGCTCGCAGCGGCCATGCGCAGCCCCACCTCGCGTCCTTTGTTCGCTCACCCTGAACCACTCCGACACGCCATGCTCCGCATCACCGAACTCCGTTTGCCGCTGGACCACGCCGAGGAGGCCTTGCGCCCCGCGGTTTTGCAGCGCCTGGGGCTGAAAGACGATGCGGCGCTGCTGGGTTTCACCGTCTTCAAGCGCAGCTACGACGCACGCAAGAAGACCGCCATCCAGCTGATCTACACGGTGGACTGCGAGCTCAGCGACGAGGCGGCGCTGCTGCAGCAGTTTGCCGGCGACCCGCACATCAAGCCCTCGCCGGACACGCAGTACAAATTCGTCGGCCATGCGCCGGTGGATTTCTTCAAGGGTGGCGAGCGCCCCCGGCCGGTGGTCATCGGCTTCGGCCCCTGCGGCATCTTTGCTGCCCTGATCCTGGCCCAGATGGGCTTGCGCCCCATCGTGCTGGAGCGCGGCAAGCAGGTGCGCGAGCGCACCAAGGACACCTGGGGCCTGTGGCGCGAGCAGCGCCTGAACCCCGAATCGAATGTGCAGTTCGGCGAGGGCGGGGCCGGCACCTTCTCCGACGGCAAGCTCTGGAGCCAGATCTCCGACCCGCGCCACCTGACCCGCAAGGTGCTGACCGAATTCGTCAAGGCCGGCGCGCCGGAGGAGATCCTGTTCGTCAGCAAGCCGCACATCGGCACCTTCCGCCTGGTCAGCATGGTGATCAAGATGCGCGCCGAGATCGAGGCCCTGGGCGGCGAGATCCGCTTCGAGCAAAAGGTCAGCGATGTGCTGATCGAAAAGAGCGCCGATGGCAGCCAGCACATCCGCGGCGTGACGCTGGAGTCGGGCGAGCAGATCCGCTCCGACCATGTGGTGCTGGCCCTGGGCCACAGCGCCCGCGACACCTTCACCATGCTGCATCAGCGCGGCGTGTTCATGGAGGCGAAACCCTTCTCCATCGGCTACCGCATCGAGCATCCGCAAAGCGTGATCGACGCGGCCCGCTTCGGGCCGAACGCCGGCAACCCCATCCTCGGCGCGGCCGATTACAAGCTGGTGCACCACGCCAAGAACGGCCGCTCGGTCTACAGCTTCTGCATGTGCCCCGGCGGCACCGTGGTGGCCGCGACCAGCGAGCCCGATCGCGTGGTCACCAACGGCATGAGCCAGTACTCGCGCAATGAGCGCAATGCCAATGCCGGCATCGTCGTCGGCATCAGCCCGCAGGACTACCGCCAGGACGGCAAGCACGAAGGCCCGGTCAGCCCGCTCGACGGCATGGCCTTCCAGCGCATCTGGGAAAGCCGCGCCTACGAGCTGGGCGAGGGCGGCTACCTGGCGCCGGGCGCACTGGTCGGTGATTTCATCAAGCGCCAGCGCTCCAAGGTGCTGGGCAATGTCGAGCCCAGCTACAAGCCCGGCGTGACCCTGACCGATCTGCAGCAAAAAGGCCGTGGCAGCCTGCCCGACTACTGCCTGGACGCGATCCGCGAGGCCTTGCCGGCCTTTGAGCGCCAGATCAAGGGCTTCTCGCGCCCCGACGCTGTGCTCACCGGCGTCGAGACCCGCACCTCCTCGCCCCTGCGCATCACCCGCGGCCGCGATTACCAAAGCCTCAACATCAAGGGCCTCTACCCCGCCGGTGAAGGTGCTGGTTATGCCGGCGGCATCATGTCGGCCGGCGTCGATGGCATCGAGGTCGCCGAGGCGCTGGGCGCGGCTTTGTTGGGCCAGGGCTGAGCGCGGATCATTCCGGGTTCATCGGCTTGCTGCGGCGCTGAAAGAACTGCTCGATCTGCGGCGCGTAGCGCTCGCGGGCCTCGGCGCTGAGCCAGTCTTTGCCGATCTCGCGCAGGCGGGCGGCGCCAGCCGGTGTGCCCAGGGCCTGGTCGATGGCCCGGATGGCCGCGCGACCCCAGGCGTTGCGTGGGCAGGCGATGCCCAGCACCAGGGGTTCGGTGGCGCCGTGGATGGGCAGGGCGATGTAGTCCTCGGCCGCCAGGCCCAGCTTTTGCAGCTGGAGCAGCGCTCCGGGCGCGTCGATCAGGTAGTCGGTGCGGTCCCGGGCCAGCATGTCACGCATGCGGTCGCCCCAGGCGGCGGTGGCGTAGTCGGCCAGCATGGGGTTCTTGCTCTGCTGCTCGGCGACCAGCAGTGCGTCCACCGCGTCACCAAAGCTGCGCCCGCGCGCGAAGGCGCCGCGCAGACGCTTCTGGGCCAGCAGCGCCCGCAGATCGGCCGCGCCCTCGGCGTCGCGCGGCAGCAGATGCAGCTTGTCGCGCCGCAGCACCAGCTCGGGCGGCGGCGCCAGCAAGGTGTCGGCGAAATAGGCCTCGGCCGCGCGCGTCCGGGTGTGCACCGTGCTCGGCCGGCAGGCCGGCTCGCCGCGCTGGACCATCTGCCAGCTGCGCACTGCATTGACTTCCAGGGCCTCGTGGCGGACGGCCGGGAGTTGTTCCTTCAAGTACGCCACGATGGGGTTGAGACGCGCGCTGCTGCCTTGCAGCCAGAGGATGTGCGTCACGTGCGGCGCGCTTGCCGGGCTGCGGTCGGTGCCTGCGTGCGCCGGGGTCAGCTCGATAGCGGCCCCGCAGATGGCCCACCAGATGGCCAGCGCGAGCGCGTGCTGGCACGCGGTCTTCGGTGCCTTCATGGTGATGCTCCTGGCTGGGCTCGCTTTCGGTAAAACTGATCGAGCTGGTTGGCGTAACGGCGCCGGACCTCCGCAGGATAGCGGTCCTCATGTGCCTGCTTGAGCGCTTCGACGGCCTCGGGCGTGCTCAGGATGCGATCGATGCGTGCAATCGCGGCCCGGCCCCAGTCGGTGCGTGGGCAGGCGATGCCGCTGCGCGTGAGCTGGTTGGCGCCCTGGATGGGCACGGCCACCAGGCCGTCGGCGGCGCGGTCGCCGGTGCCGGGGGCACGCAGGATCCACTCGTACTCGATGGTGTAGTCGGCACGGCCCCGATGCAACATGGCCAGCAGGGGCGATCCGAAGTCTCTCGGTGAGTAGAAGCTCAAGCCCGGGGTCTTGTTTTCGGGGCCGAGGGCACGCAGCAGTCCATCCACCACCGGGCCGTAGCTGCGGCCGCTGACCAGGGCGCCACGCCAGTGACCCTGGTGCACCAGCGTCACCAGATCGACCTCGCCGGCCACGTTGCGCGGCAAGGCGGCCAACCGATGGCGCGCCACGATCAGACTGGGCGGTGGAGTCATGGCCGTGGTGCTGAACAGCAGCAGGGCTTCGCGTTCAGGGCTGCGGATCATGGCCCCGTGGCAATAGGGCTCGCCGGCGCGCAGCATCTGCATGCTGCGCGAGCCGTTGGCGCGCAGGATCTCGTGCTCCTGGTCACGCCAGTGGGCTTGCAGGTAACGAACCACCTGCTCGGGAGGCGGTGCATCCACCACCTTGCCTTGCGCGTCCTTCAGCTCCGGCGAAAGCAGCCAGCGCATCGGCGGCGCGCTGGTGTTGGCGTGCGGGCCGGAGTCCGAGGGCGCTGCAAGCGCCGCGCTGCCGATGAGCGCATGCACGAGCGTCCCCAAGAAGCGCAAGCGCCGCAACCCGCCCGCTGAGCGACGAATTTGAATCTTCAGGGGCAGGGCGCGCGAGCACGGCGAGTCGGAGCGAGACACGGCAAGTCAAAGCGGGCAGCGGATCAGGCCCTCAGCATAGCCCGCCCAGCCTGGCCTGGGTGTGCCGGAAAGGGCTGCTTTCTCTGCCGCGTGCGGACTGGCCGGGCGGGCCTCAGCCCGGCTTGGAGGGCCGCGCGCGTTCGCGGTAGAAAGCGTCGATCTTGGGGCCGTAGTGGCGCCGGATGTCGGGGCTCAGCAGCCCCTCCACGGCTTCGCGCAGAAAGCGTGCACCGGCAGGTGTGCCCAGCACACGGTCCACCTGGCGCAATGCGCCCATGCCCCAGGCATTGCGCGGGCAGGCCATGGCGCCAATCATGCCTTCGTCGGCGCCCTGCACCGGCAGGGTCAGCAGATCGGCATCGCCGCCCGGGCCGCTGGCTGGCGGCGGGCTGCGCTGGATGGCCTCGTGGTCCGGCGCGCGAAGACGCAGCATGAAGTTGTAGTCCAGGGTGAAGTCGGCGCGATCCGCCAGCACCATGTTCAGCAGCTTGTCGGAAGCGCCCGCGTGGGCGTAGAGCGCAATCGCGCTGCTGCCTTGGGCTTGCTTGAGCAGATTGTCGAGGTGGGGGCCGTAGCTCCGCCCTTCGAACAAGGCGCCGCGCAGCTTGCTGTCGCTCAGCAAGCGGGCCAGATCCACCTCGCCGGCGCTGTTGCGCGGCACCCGTTCGACCCGGTCACGCCGAACGATCAGCTGGGGCGGGGGCACCCACTGTGCGTCGATGAAGTAGGCCAGCGCTTCGCGCTCGGGGGTGCGCAGCGCGGCGGGAATGCACACGGGCTCGCCACGCGCCAGCAGTTGCCAGCTGCGCTTGCTGTTGGCGACCAGGCTGCGGTGTTGGATGTGGGGCAGGTGTTCGCTCAGATAGCCGACCAGCCGATCGGAGAACCCCAGGCTGCGCCCGGTGCCGAGGCCGGCCACCTTGCTGTCGGGCATCAGCCAGGTGATCTGATGGACTTCGGCATCCGTCGCGCGAACTGCGGCTGCGGGTTCAGCCGCCAGCGCCGGGAGGCCGAGGCCGAAGTTCGCCAGAGCCAGCAAGGAGGCGGCGAGCCGCACGAAGTTGAAGGGCGCAGAGGCCGGAGCAGGGCAGGAGACAGGATTCACACGAGACAGTCGGGACCGGAAGGCTGAAGCGGGGGAGGCGTCAGGCCTGAAAAAACCAGCGAAGTTGCAATACCGGGGGGGCAAGCGTCCTGCCAAGCGACGGCCGCCCCCTCCAAGGCGGGCCGAGCATAGCGGGCGCTCCGCGCTGTCTGGCTCAGGGTTTTGCCGCGCCGCCGCGCATTTGTGCGCAAGGCGGCAAGGGCGTACCGAGCCGGGTGGCCGAGCGCTGAGTTCAGGCCGTGCCCACCATCAGGTCGATCAGCTCCTTGACGAAGTCCAGGGCTTCTTCCGGTGTGGCGAAGTAGTACTCGCCGCCGAGGTCGGCGACATCACCGTCCGGGCCGATATGGACGACGGACCAGCCCTCCGCGCCGCCGCCGATGGCGCAGACCCCGAAGCTGCCCGGGGCCAAAGTCTTGGCCGAGCCGGCCGTGACGAAGATGTCTTTGTTGTGGTGGGAGTGGTAGCGCTTCACGGCGCCATTGTCGCCGCCGCGAGCCCGGGCCCGGGCTCTGTGCCGCGCTCGCTCGCCGCTTCGGCGAACAGCCAGTCGCGGAAGGCCTGCAACTGCGGCAGCTCGCGACCCGCCTCGCGGTAGACCACGTGATAGGCCAGGGGCGAGGCCCAGCGCAGGGCCGGAAACAGGCGCTGCAGTCGCCCGGCGGCCAGGTCCTCGCGCGCCATCACGCTGCGTGCCAGGGCCACGCCCTGGCCTTCGCTGGCGGCTTGCAGCACGGCGGCCGAGTTGTTGATGTGCAGCAGGCCGCGCAACTCAGCTGCCACGCGCAAGCCGGCAACCTCGCGCAGCCAGCGGGGCCAGTCGGGGAAATCGGCATGGCCATCCATCGAGTGGTCGTGGATCAGCACTTCTCGCAGCAGATCGGCCGGCTCGCGCAGGCGATCGCCGTTCTGCAGCAGACGGGGGGCGCAGACCGGGAACAGCTCCTCCTGCAGCAGTGGTTCGGCCAGCAGGCCAGGCCAATGGCCGCTGCCATAACGGATGCCCAGATCGATGTTCTGGGCCACGAAGTCGGCCGGTTTGAGGCTGGTGTCCAAACGCAGCTCGGTGCCGGGCCAGGCGGCCTGGAAGCGCTCAATGCGGGGCAGCAACCATTTGGCGGCAAAGGCGGGGCTGCAGGTCACGGTCAGGGTCGGGCACTGGCGGGCTTGCTGCAGCTGGGTCAGGCCGGCGGCCAGGCGCTCGAAGCCGGCGCGGATGTCAGGCAGCGCCTGCACCGCCGCAGCGCTGGGCAGCAGGCGCTGACGCCCGCTGCTGCTGCGGTGGAACAAGGGCAGACCCAGGCTGTCTTCCAGGGAGCGTACCAACTGGCCTACGGCGGCGGCGCTCACATGCAGCTCGGCCGCCGCGCCGGCAAAGCTCTGGTGCCGGGCGCTGGCCTCGAAGGCGCGCAGGGCGTTCAGGTGGATGGGCAACTTCATGAGCTTGAGAAAGTTTTTCTTTGTGGATGGGCAACTTTAAATGCTTTGCCGCAGCCTCGTAAATTAGAAAAAATTTGGATGCGGCACGGCGAAACGCGGTTTGAAAAAGGAAAGTTTTTCTTCTCATTTCGGCGTCCCGCGACCGCATTCTTCTACGCATTTCCAAACACAAGGACACACCCACATGAACACCCATCCCACCGAATTCGAAGGCAAGACGCTGCTGGTGCTCGGGGGCAGCAGCGGCATGGGGCTGGAAAGCGCCCGCCGGGTGCTGGCCGGCGGCGGCGCGGCCGTGATCGTCGGCCAGCGAGCCGAGAAGCTGGAGGCCGCGCGCCAGGATCTGGCCCGGCTGGGCCCGGTCACGGCGCTGCAGGCCGATCTCGCCAGCACGGCCGGCACCGAGGCCTTGATCGCCACCTTGCGTGCCGAACACGGCGATGTGGACCTGCTGCTCAATGCCGCCGGCGTGTTCTTCCCCAAGCCCTTCCTGGCCCACGAACTGGCCGACTACCAGCAGTACATGGCCCTGAACCAGGCCAGCTTCTTCATCACCCAGGCGGTGGCGGCGCGCTGGGTCGAGACGCAGCGGCCGGGCGTCATCGTCAACATCGGTTCCATGTGGGCGCAGCAGGCGATTGCGGCCACGCCGTCCTCGGCCTACTCCATGGCCAAGGCCGGCCTGCATGCCCTGACCCAGCATCTGGCCATGGAGCTGGCGCCGCACCGCATCCGCGTCAACGCGGTCTCGCCCGCGGTGGTGCAGACGCCGATCTACGAAGGTTTCATCCCCCAGGCTGAGCTGGCGAGCACCTTGCAGGGCTTCAACAGCTTCCACCCCATCGGCCGCGTCGGCCTGCCGCAGGATGTGGCCGAGGTGATTGCCTTCCTGCTCTCCGAGCGCGCAGCCTGGGTCACCGGCGCGATCTGGGATGTCGACGGTGGCGTGATGGCCGGCCGCAACTGAGGCCGTTGCCACCGGCCTCCTAGAATCGGCGTTCGATGAATGGAACGAACCCAATCGGGGAGGCCGCAGGCATGACCAAAGCAATCTGGAACGGCGTCGTGATCGCCGAAAGCGATGACACGGTGCTGATGGACGGCAACCACTACTTCCCCGCCGAGGCGCTGAAGCGCGAGTACACCAGCTTCAGCAACCACCGCAGCAGCAGCGACAAGGGCCAGGCCCAGTACCTGAGCCTGTTCGTCAACGGCGAGTTCAACCCCGATGCGGTCTGGTTCTATGCCGAGCCGACCGAATCGGCTGCCGCCATTCGCGGGCGTTATGCCTTTTGGAAGGGCGTGCAGATCAGCGACTGAGCGCCGCTGACGCGGCGCGAAGTTCTGCCATCAGGGCCGCGTGCTCAGCACCTGCCCGCCCGCGCCCAGGCTCTTGCGCGGCCACAGCGCCCACAGGCGCAGCGGCTGCTTCATGCGGCCGGCTTGCGCTTCGGCGTCGCGGCCCCAGCCCCAGAAGAAGTCGGCGCGCACGGCGCCGGTGATGGCGCTGCCGGTGTCCTGGGCCATGACCAGGCGGCGCAGCGGCGAGTTGCCGCTTTGCAATGGGTCGCCGGCTTCCAGCCAGAGGGCGGTGCCGTAGGGGATGCTGCCGCGGTCCACCGCGACCGAGCGGCCGGGTGTCAGCGGCACGCCTTGGGCGCCGCGCGGGCCGATGTTGGGGTCGGCCAGGGGCTCCTCACGGAAGAAGACATAGCGCGGGTTGCTCCACAGCACCTCGCGGGCCTGCTGCGGGTTGCGCCGCAGCCAGTCGCGGATGGCCGGCCAGGACGCCTCGCCGGGGCGCAGCTCGCCGCGCTCGATCAAAAGCTTGCCGATGGACTGGTAGGGGTGGTCGTTGTGGCCGGCAAAGGCCAGGCGCACCCAGCTGCCGGTCTCGTCGCTGGGGTGGCTCTTCACCCGCAGCCGGCCCGAGCCCTGGATCTGCAGGACCAGCAGGTCCAGCGGGTCGTCCAGATAGGCCAGCTCCAGGCCTCGCAGGCGCTGGCGCTGCTCGCCTTCCAGCTGCTGGCGGCTGAAGTAGGGGCGGCGCTGCTGCAGATCGGGCGGTGCGGCATGCACGGGCACCTGGTAGCCGCCCAGCGGCTTGCGCGTGGCGTCCAGCATGGGTTCAAAGTAGCCGGTCAGCAGGCCTTGCGTCTCGCCCTCGGGCGATTCGACGCGAAAGGCTTGCAGGTGCTGCATCAGCCACAGCGTGACCTCGTGGTCGTCGCCCGGCGAAGCCAGTGCGGCGCGGGCGCAGAGCTCGGCCCAGCCGGCCGCCGGCCGCGCGCAGCCTTGCAGCAGCGCCGGCCAGAGCTCGGCGGCGCGGTCTTCGCCCCAGCCGGGCAGCTCGCTCCAGTCCACCGCCACCCAGCGCGAGCGTTCGCGCTGCAGCACCAGGCGCGCGCGCTCGGGGCTGCTGGCGCTGCTGGCTCCGC
The DNA here is from genome assembly GCF_058794035.1 of Roseateles sp. GW835-FHT13E02. Taxonomy (NCBI): domain Bacteria; kingdom Pseudomonadati; phylum Pseudomonadota; class Betaproteobacteria; order Burkholderiales; family Sphaerotilaceae; genus Roseateles; species Roseateles sp. GW835-FHT13E02. The sequence continues at coordinate 86,269 of NZ_JBXAGJ010000009.1, read as the reverse complement.
TCGGGTCGCTGGGGGCGGAGGTTTTGCTGCCGGGGACGGGCGGTGTGGCCGGTGGCAGCGGCGTGCTCGAGCAGGCCGCCAGCAGCCCTAGAATCGCGGCGGCTGTGCCCTGCCGCAGCCGCTCACACCACGCATTCGAGGCCGACGCCATGGGATTGATCTTGCTGGAGGCCTTGGGGGCCTTGGCGCTGTTCGTGTTCATCATCTGGTGGACCATGTTTTCCGGTCGCAAGGGCGGCGAGCGTCGCCTGCCGGAGCAGGACGAGCAGGAAAAATAAGTCGGCGGCGCTCAGTCCTTGGGCGGCAGGAAGAAGCTGCGCGGCTGCGCCCGGAAGCGCTGCCAGATCGAGCGGCGCAGCAAGGCCTGGTCGGCCAGCTGAATGCCGCGTGAGCGCAGCGCCACTCGAAGGGCCAGGTAGAAGCTGACGCCCAGGTTCAGCACACCGGTCAGCGCAATGCCGGCCACGCACCACCAGAACGCCGGCTGCTGCAGCACCTCAAATCCCAGTGCACCCACGGCCGCGGCCAGCTGGCCGGTGGACAGGGTCACGTGGCGCACCTCGATGGGCAGGCCGATGAAGGACAGCAGGGCCGGCACCAGGCCCAGCATCAGGCCCAGCGAGATGTTGGCCGCCAGGCCCGAGACATTGCCGCGCCACCAGGCTGCCCAGCGCTGCGCGCGCGCCTGGCCCAGGCGGGCGATCAGACCGGGGTTCCAGGCGATGGCCGCGTCCACGCGGTGCAGCACAAACCAGTTCTCCACCCAGCCGGCGATCAGGCTGCTGGCGAACAGCAGCACGCCGGTGAAGGCCGCGAACAGGGGCGAGGGGCCGAGCAGGCTGAGCGAATGCAGCACGTAGTGCGCATTCTTCTCGCCCACCAGGGGCGCGCCCATCACGAGGCCGCTGAGCAGCTGCACGCCCAGCACCACCGGCGCCACCACGGCCAGATTGCCCAGGATGCCGGCGATCTGCGAGCGCAGCAGATGCGCCACCTCATCGACAAAGCTGCTCAGGCCCTCCGGCGTGTTGATGTGCTGCAGCTTGGCGGCCATGGCCGGCGCCGTCATGGCCGGCTGCTTGGTGGCCACCGTCCAGTGCAGCAGGTGGATGATGACGAAGCTGGCGGCGTAGTTCACGCCCGACCAGAAGCCGGCCCAGAACGCGGTCAGTCCCAGGGCCATGACCATGAATTTGGCGAAGGTGGTGCCGGCGATGATGGCGCCGCCGCCTGCCGCGTGGCGCAGCATCTGGCGGTAATCCTCGCGGCTGCGGGTGATGTAGTGCTCGCCGGTCTCGGCGCTGCGCTCGGCCACCTTGCGGGCCAGCAGCGAGTAGTGGTGCGAGAACAGGGTGCGGATGCTGCGCCGCTCATGGCCCACGCGCACCAGGCCGGCCAGCAGCCGGGCCAGCTCGCGCGGGCTTTGTTCGGCGCCCAGGCAATCCAGCAAGGCCTCGATGCGCTGCACGCGCGCCAGCATCTGCTCCACGGCAAAGACGATGTCCACCGACACGCCGTAGGCCTCCAGATGCTCAGGCACGCTGGCCGCAGCGCGCTGGCACACATCGAGCAGGGCGCGCAGCAGCTGCAGGGCCTGGCCGCTGCGCGCCGCGTCGCCGCTGCGCAGGGCCTGGATCAGCTGGTCGCAGGCGCCGGCCAGTTGTTCAAACGGTTGATCAGCCAGCAGCTCGGGGCTCATGCGCTTGCGCAAGGGGCCCGAGAGGCCGGCCGCGCGCACGCTGCTGACCAGCACGGTCAGGCCGCGCAGCATGGCTTCGCGCCACTGCGGCTTGGTGTCGGGCGCGGCGCTGGTCTCGCTGGCGGCGGGCAGGGCCGGGTTCAGCAGGGCGGCCAGGCGCTGCAGCAGGGGCTCGTCCAGGGCCAGCAGCCATTGCTCATCGCTGTCTTCGGGGAAGAGCAGGCCGAACAGCTCGGCCAGATCGCGGGTGTCGGCCGTGCGCGGCAGCAGGCGCTGCTGCAGGCGGTGCTGGAACTCGGCCCAGAGCGCCACACGCGGCGCAAAGCCGACATCGGCGAACAGGCCGCTGGCGTCGATGTCGCGCCAGATCGAGTTGAGCAGCAGGCGCACCGCCTGAGCATGCTCGGGGTTGCGCTCCAGCACATTGAGCAGGTGCTTGAGCCGCAGCACGGGCAGCAGGCTGCTGCCGCTGCGCTCGCGTTCTTCTTCGCGGCTGGGCGGGTGGCGCAGCCATTCGAGCAGCCGGGCCAGCCAGAGATTGCGTGCGGCCAGTTCGGCGCGCGGATCGGCGGCGTTGAGCAGGGCGGTCAGGTCCCAGCTCGGCGCGCGGCGCAGCGAGCCCCCCATCATCAATGCAGGGCGCCGCTGTCGGCGAGCAGGAACTCGGGCACCTCGGCGTAGAACACTTCGGCGTTCTCGGTGGCGCAGAGGAAGCGGCCGCGCATGCTGCCTTGCGGCGTGGCGATCTGCGCCCAGGAGCTGTACTGGAAGCTCTGGCCCGGTGCCAGCAGGGGCTGGTGGCCCACCACCGCCAGGCCATGGACTTCCTGCTCATGGCCGCGCGCATCGACGATATGCCAATGCCGGCCGATCAGCTGGGCGCTGATGTCGCCGGTGTTCTCGATCGTGATCGTGTAGCTGAAGGCGTACAGGTCTTGCGCGACATCGGTCTGTTCGGGCAGGACTTGCACGAGCGCGGAGCATTTGAACTGAGGCTTGGGCATGCGGCCGATTCTAGGTTGTCCCTCTGGCCGGGGCGCTATGCTGCGACCCAAGCCCTTGTGTTCGGGCGGCCTTGGTCCTTTTGCCTCTTCTTCGCCACCGTCATGACCCCGCAACAAACCCTGTATCTGCCGGCCGATGGCTGGCCCCGCTGCCGCTGGTGCGCCGCCGCGCCCGGTGATGCCGTCTATCTGGAGTACCACGACAGCGAGTGGGGCTTTCCTGTGGCCGATGACCGCCGCCTGTTCGAGAAGCTCTGCCTGGAGGGCTTTCAGTCGGGCCTGTCCTGGCGCACCATCCTCAACAAGCGTGAGGCCTTTCGCGCCGCCTTTGCCAACTTCGAGATCGAGCGCATGGCCCGTTTCGGCCCGGCCGATGTCGAGCGTCTGTTGCAGGACGCCGGCATCGTGCGCCACCGCGGCAAGATCGAGGCGGTGATTCATAACGCCGTCCGCGCACGGGAGCTGGTGGCCGAGCAGGGCTCGCTCGCGCGCTACATCTGGGGCTTCGAACCCAGCCACCATGCCGAGCCCGTGCCGGGCGAAATCGCCACCGAGTCCGACGCCTCGCGCGCCTTGTCCAAGGACTTGAAGAAACGGGGCTGGAAGTTTGTCGGCCCGACCACCATGTACGCCTTTCTGCAATCCATGGGTCTGATCAACGACCATGCGCCGGGATGCATCACGCGCGAGAAGGTGGCGGCGGCGAGGGCGAAGTTTCGCTCGCCGGCGAGTGGATGAAAGCGGCACGAAGCAGCCTTTGGTGTTGCTCGTGAGGCCCTGCAGCCCGTGCCGCTACCGGGCTCATGGTTCCGGGGTCAGCCCTGATGGGCCGACTTCCCTGCGCTGCTCGCACCTCGGGGCTGGCGCATAACTCACTTCGCTCCCTGCGTTCGCTTCGTTCAGACAGAAGCGCCAAGTCAGAACTTGAAGCGCGCGAGTACGCGCGCGCCCCGAGGCGCTGTGCTGCTCGGCCCTTCGCAAATCGCCCGGCAGCGGCACGGGCTGCAGGGCGCTTGCATCGCGGTCGATGTGCCCCTTCGACGGTGGAGCCCGCCGAATCCGGCGGCGGGCCGAGACACCGCAGCGTGAGAGATCGGCACAACGAAGGTCCGAAGGTCCGCAATGTGCCGCAACCAGCCTCACGTCAAAGCACAGCGCGCGAGCCAAGAAAACAAGAAGCCGCCAGGGTGCTCTCGCACCGCTGGCGGCTGGGCGGGCGAATTGCCCGCTTACTTGGGCATGATCACGCTGTCGATGACGTGGATCACGCCGTTGTCAGCGGCGATGTCGGTGGCGGTGACCTTGGCCTTGTCGACCGTGACGCCGCCCGTGGTGCCGATGGTCAGCTCACTGCCTTGCACGGTCTTGACCTTGCCGGCCTTGACGTCCTTGGCCATGACCTTGCCCGGCACGACGTGGTAGGTCAGCACGGCGGTCAGCTTGGCCTTGTCCTTCAGCAGCGCTTCCAGATCGGCCTTGGGCACCTTGGCGAACGCTTCGTCGGTCGGGGCGAAGACTGTGAAGGGGCCCTTGCCCTTGAGGGTGTCGACCAGACCGGCCGCTTGCAGGGCGGTGGCCAGGGTCTTGAAGTTGCCGGCGGCGACCGCGGTGTCGACGATGTCCTTGGCTTGGGCAGACAGGGCGCTCAGGCTCAGGGCGGTGATGGCGATGAAGTGCTTCATGGTGTTGCCTTTGGTGGTGGGTGGGTTGGTGAACGAAAAAGTGGAGAGCTGGGTGATCACTGCTTGGGCAGGATGACCTTGTCGATCAGGTGAACGACGCCATTGCTGGTCATCACGTCGGTGGCGGTGATGCGGGCTTTGCGGCCGTTGCGGTCGGTGATGTCGAGGTTGGCGTCCACCGTCAGGCTCTCACCTTGCACGGTGTTGACGGCGGTACCGATCGGCACATCGGCCTTGAGCACGCGGCCCGAGAGCACGTGGTAGGTCAGCACTTTGGTGAGCAGCGGCTTGTTGGCCAGCAGTTCGGCCTTGGTGACGCCCAGCTCGGTCAGCAGCGCAGCGAAGGCCGCGTTGGTCGGCGCGAAGACGGTGAAGGGGCCGGTGCCGCTGAGGGTCGCGCCCAGGTCGGCGGCCACCACGGCTTCGACCAGGATGCTCAGATCGGGCGTGGCGATCGCCGTTTCCACCAGGTTCTTGTTGGCGGGCAGGATCACTTTGTCGATCACGTGGATCAGGCCGTTGCTGCCAGCCACGTCGGTGGCGGTGATCTTGGCCTTGCGGTTGCGGCCGTCGGTGATCACCAGGTCACTGGCCACGGCATCGACCTTGAAGATGCCGCCCTGCACGGTGGTGATCGCCTTGCCGGCCGGCACCGCGGCCTTGGCAACGCGGGCGGGCAGCACGTGGTAGGTCAGCACCGTCTTGAGCAGTTCCTTGTTGGCCAGCAACTGTTCCTTGGTCACGCCCAGCTCGGTCAGCAGGGCGGCGAAGGCGTCGTTGGTTGGCGCAAAGACGGTGAAGGGGCCGGCGCCCGACAGGGTGGTGGCCAGGTCGGCAGCGACCACCGCTTCGACCAGGATGCTGAAGCGCGCATCGGCCTTGGCCACGTCGACCAGGGTCGGTTCCGGCTTGGGTGGCGGTGCAGGGTCATCGCCGCCGCCGCAGGCGCTCAGCATCAGGGCGGCAGAGCCCAGCAGGATCCAAGGTTTCAGCCAATTGATGAGGGACATCGTCGTGCTCCTTGCTTCAGTTGAACGAGAGAGTGAGAAAGAGACCAAAGGTTTGAAAGACCAAGGCAAAGCCCGTGCGAGAGACAAGCAACAAGACAGGCAGGCTCGCGCCCACCCGGCCGCGCCTGGAGGGCGTGGCTGGAGAGAAAGAAGGAAAAGGAAAGAAATGAACCGAGGGGCGCTGCCGGCCTCAGTGCGCGTGGCTGCGCGGCGCGCAGGGCGGCGCTCGCCAGAGCGGCAGCGGGATCGCCGTCAGCTCGTCGGCGGCAGGGCTGGCTTCGTGTTCGTCCTGCAGCGAGGGTGGGATCAGCAGCTGCTCCACCTGATGCACGCGGCCGTTGCGGGCGATCTGGTCACTGCCGGGCAGCAGGGGCTGGAGCTGTTCGCCTTCGCCCAGCAGACCCAGGGCACTGAAACTCAAGGCCTCGCCGGCCGCGGTGCGCAACTGGCCGCCCCAGGGCAGATCGTTCACGGGGTAGTCACCCGGCAGCAGGTGTTGCAGCAAGACCTGGCGCAGCAGCGCCGGCTGGCGCGCCAGCTCCCGCTCGCGCAGGCCCAGCCGCGGGGCCAGGCGGGCCATGCCGGCATTGCTGGGCGCCAGCATCGTGAAGGGGCCACTGCCGGCCAGCAGCGCGTCCAGGCCAGTGCTGCGCAGGGCGGCCAGGAAATCGCGGTGCTCGGGGTTCTGGGCGAGCAGATCCAGCAGGCCCTGCGTCGCCGGCTGCAACACCCGGTCGATCACATGCAGATGGCGCTGCGGCCCGGTTTGGCGGCTGCTCAGCAGTTGGGCGCGGCGGCCGCGGGCGTCGAGCAGGGCGGGCGCTGCCAGGCTGTCGGAGGCGGGGGCCAGGCGCAGGGCGTGGGCGCCCAGGGTGTCCAGCGCCGCGCCGCGGTGGCTGCGCAGTGCTTGCGCTGTGCAGGGCTGGGGCAGCACATGACCGAGCAGCCAGCGGCGCAGGGCCGCGCGGTCTTCGCAGAACGCGGCCCAGCTGCTGCCGCTTTGCTGCAGCTCGGCCTCGAAGGCGGCAAAGGCGGCGTCTTCGGGCACCAGCAGGCTGAGCTGTCCCTGGCTGGCGGTCGGGTCCAGCGCGCGTTCCATGCCGGCCAGATGCACCGCAGCGCGCCAGCGATCGAGGCGCGGTGCCTCGACCGGGGCCGACGGGCGCGGCGACACACAGGCGCTGTCGCGGGGCAGCAGCTCGCTGCGTGCCATGCGTGCCAGGCGGGTGGGATCGATGAGCCAGTTCAACATGGGTGGATCTCCGTGGGCTGTCTTGGGCTCTTGGGCGGCCTTGACGATGGAATGGGCGAAGGTCTTGGCGAATGCGCTCGGTGCGAGCCCCGTGTTGCCAGGGAGCGCTGCACCGCTTGGGATGAAATGTGAACTGATTAGTTCACAAAGTCAACCGTGGCGTTTAAAAAGTTACGAATTCGGGTGTTTGGAAACGGCGCTGTCGTTTCCGCGGCCGATGGCGCCTAGAATCGCGCCATGGCAAAAGTCTCTTTTCGCGAACAAGTGTTGCAAGTGCGTGAGGACGCCATCGTGGCCTCCGTCAATCGCTTGCTGGCCGAAAAAGGCTTTGACCTGATGACGGTGGACGAGGTGGTGGCCGATGTCGGCATCGCCAAAGCCAGCCTCTACAAGCACTTCTCGTCCAAGGAAGAACTGGCCGCCGCCGCCATGGTGCGCGTGCTGGATCTGGCCCTGGCCGAGGTGGAGCGCCTGCGCCAGCAGCCTGCGGCGCCGTTGGAACAGCTGCGCGCCGTGGCCCGCTGGACCATGCAAGTGCAGCTGGCGGGCGAGATGCCCTCGCTGCCCTCGCAGAACTCGACGTTGCGCGCCGCCCTGGTGGCGCACAAGGGCTATATGGATCGGCTGCTGCGCCTGTCCGACCTGCTGGGCGAGTGGATCGAAGCCGGCCAGGCCGACGGCAGCCTGCGCGCCGAGCTGCCGCCCGAGGTGCTGCTCTACACCTTGTTTGCCCGCGCCTGCGACCCGGTGCTGGGCCTGCTCAAGGCCGCCGGCCAGTACAGCGATGCGCAGATCATCGACATCCTGCTGCTCAGCTGCTTCGGCGGCCTGTCCACCGGGCAGGAAGCGCGGGCGGCTGCCGCCACCAAGCGGGTGCGCAAGGCCTGAGCGGTTGCAGGGGGGAGCCCGGCTCGCCGGCCCCGTGACCGGGGCGGCAATCGCCCTGGAGTCCATGGCACGGGCCGTTAGGCCTATTGTTGGGTTGGCTGTATGAATATACAGTGACAAGTGCCCGGCTGATGCGCAGCCAGGCCCCCCAAACCCTTTGCCAGGAGCCAAGCCATGCTGGACCACATGACCTTCCGCGTGCGTGACATCGCCCAAGCCAAAGCCTTCTACGCCGCCGCGCTGGCGCCGCTGGGCTACACCCTGGCGCTGGAGGGCAATTTCGGCGCCAACATCGTCGGCTTCGGTCATCCGGATGCCAGCGAGCCCGAGGGCAAGCGCACCGATGTCTGGTTCATCGACGGCCCTTCGCCCTACGGCGGCCCGGAGGCGACCATGGGCTGCCACCTTTGCTGGCGCGCCGCCAGCCGTGCCGAGGTCGATGCCTTCTACGCCGCCGCCATCGCCGCCGGTGGCCGCGACAACGGCGCGCCGGGCCTGCGCCCGCATTACCACCCGAACTACTACGGGGCCTTCGTCATCGACCCCGAGGGCAACAATATCGAGGCGGTCTGCCACCGCCCCGAGTGAGGCGGCGGGCCAGGCGCGTCAGCGTGCTTTCCGGGGCTGAAACCGGCCCAGGCGCCGGGGGCTTCTAAAATCCCTGCTCATCCGCCCCACCGAGCGCCCGCGCGCCAGCAGCCAGCCATGAGCACCCCCCAATACCGCATCGCCCCGAGCATCCTGTCCGCCGATTTCGCCCGCCTTGGCGAGGAGGTCCGCCATGTGCTGGCCGCGGGCGCCGACTGGATCCACTTCGACGTGATGGACAACCATTACGTGCCCAATCTGACCTTCGGGCCCATGGTCTGCGAGGCGCTTCGCAAGCATTCGGTCAAGCCCGATGGCACGCCCGCGCCTATCGATGTGCACCTGATGGTCGAGCCGGTCGATGCCCTGGCCGTGGCCTTTGCCAAGGCCGGCGCCGATCTGGTGAGCTTCCACCCCGATGCCTCCAAGCATGTGGACCGCACCCTGCAGCTGATCAAGGCCGAGGGCAAGCAGGCGGGCCTGGTCTTCAACCCGGCCGAGCCGCTGGATGTGCTGGAGTGGGTGATCGACAAGGTCGACCTGATCCTGATCATGAGCGTCAACCCCGGCTTCGGTGGCCAGAGCTTCATCCCCAGCGCGCTCAAGAAGCTGGAGGCCGCGCGCAAGATCATCGACAAGAGCGGCCGTGACATCCGCCTGGAGATCGATGGCGGCGTCAAGGTCGACAACATCCGCCAAATCGCCGATGCCGGGGCCGACACCTTTGTCGCCGGCTCGGCCATCTTCGGCAAGCCCGACTACAAGGCCGTGATCGACGCCATGCGCGCCGAACTCGCGCGCTGATCGCCGTGCCCGCCGTTCTCTTCGTCTGCACAGCCAATCTGTGCCGCTCGCCCATGGCCGAGGCGCTTCTGAAGGCCCGCCGGGCCGGCTTTGGCCCGGGCGGCGAGGCGGCGTTTGCCGATGTGGCCTCGGCCGGCGTGCATGCTGGCTCGCGCGGCGAGCCGGCCGACAAGCGGGCGATCGCGGCGCTGGAACGCGTGCGCCTGGGGATCGACAAGAAGTGGCGCACGCGCCGGATTCGGGCCGAGGATTTCCAGCGTTATGAGCTGATCCTGGCGATGGAGAACGACCACCTGGTGGCCCTGCGCAAGCAATGTCCGCCCGAGCTGCAGCACCGTTTACATCTGTTCATGGACCTGGTGCCCGGCATGGCCGGCCAGGACGTGCCCGACCCTTACTTCGGCCCGGCCAGCGGTTTTGATCAGGTGCTGATGCTGCTGGAGCGCGGCTTGGTGACGCTGGGTCAGGCTTGGCGCAAAGGGGCGCTGCCTCGGTCGTGAAGTCGCGCAAGCAGGAGTTCGTAGTGCCGGCTGAGAGCTTGTGAGTTTTCGTAGCGAGCAGCTGCCAGGCTAGGCTGAGTCCGGACTGATCCAGTCCTGAGGACTGGATCAGCCTGACGAAGGACTCGGCCTATGGTCGAGGCGGACGGAGCGGAGGAACCGGAACGTACTTCCTGTACGTGAGGATTCCGACAACGAAGTTGCGGCGAGACTCATATTCGCGAAGCGAATGTGATGTCGGAGCCAACACCGGTCCAACGACGCATGGCAGTTGCGCAGTAGAAAAATCGCAAGTTCTTACTCGACCATGACGTGGCGGTTCTTCAGGACCAGATGGATCTTGTCGCCGATGGTGTCCTTATTGAAAGGCTTGACCACATAGCCGCTGGCGCCCAGCTGGGCGGCGCGGATGATGTCTTCCTTGCGGCCCTCGGCCGTGACCAGCAGCACCGGCACCTGGCGCAGCACGGAACCTTCGGGCTTCTGGCGCAGGGCTTCCAGCAGCTGGAAGCCGTTCATCACCGGCATATTGATGTCGCTGAGCACAAAGTGCACCGGCTCGCCCGATTCGGCCGCCAGCTCCAGGGTGCGCAGCGCGCCCTGGCCGTCCTCGGCCTCCAGGATCTTGCGAAAGCCCAGCTCGCGCAGCAGGCCCGAGATGATGCGGCGCATGGTCGAGAAATCGTCCACCACCAGAAAACAGAAATCGTCGCGTTTGATCGTCGTGACCATGCCGGGGCATCCTTCATCGTGTCTCCTCATCCTACCCAGTGACACGCAGGCGCGCCCCCAAACACAGCGGGCAGCCCGAAGGCTGCCCGCAAATGTGTGGAGTTTGGCTCAGCTCAGCGCGAGCGCCGGAGCCTCACTCAGAGCGTCGGGTAGTCCGTGTAGCCCTTGGCGCCCGGGGTGTAGAAGGTGCTGGGGTCCGGTGCATTGAGCGCGGCGCCGGCCTTGAGGCGAGCCGGCAGATCCGGGTTGGCCAGGAAGCTGGTGCCGAAGGCCACCGCATCCAGTTGGCCGGCCTCGATGGCCTGGCTGGCTTCTTCGCCGCTGTAGCCCATATTGCCGATCAACACGCCCTGGTACTTGGCGCGGGCCACGGGCATCACATCGGCTCTCTGCACCTGGAAGAAGTCGGCGCGCATGACGTGCAGGTATGCCAGCTTGTAGGCGCTGACCTTCTCGGCCAGGAAGCCGATCCAGCCTACGGGATCGCTGTCGACCATGCTGTTGTAGCTGTTCAGCGGCGACAGGCGCAGGCCCACGCGATCAGCGCCGATGGCGGCCGTCACGGCATCCAGCACCTCGAACAGGAAGCGGGCGCGGTTCTCCAGCGAGCCGCCGTAGGCGTCGCTGCGCTTGTTGACGCCATCGCGCAAGAACTGGTCGATCAGATAGCCGTTGGCACCGTGCACCTCGACGCCGTCAAAGCCGGCGGCGATGGCATTGCGTGCGCCCTGGGCATAGGCCTCGACCAGGGCCGGGATCTCGTCGGCGCGCAGCTCGCGTGGCTGGGCGTTGGGCTCCTTGCCATTGGGGGTGTGCACCTCGCCGTCGATGGCGACCGAGCCGGAGGACACCGGCGTGGTGCCCTCGTTCATGGCCGGGTGGGCGGCGCGGCCGGCGTGCCAGATCTGCATGAAGATGCGGCCGCCCTTGGCGTGCACGGCGGCGGTGACCTGCTTCCAGGCTTCGATCTGCTCGGCGTTGTAGATGCCGGGCTCATTGATGAAGGCCGAGGTGTTGGGCGCCACCATGGTGCATTCGGTGATCAGGAGGCCACCGCTGGCGCGCTGGGCGTAGTACTCGGCCATCAGCGCATTGGGCATGTGGCCGGCGTCCGCGCGGGTGCGCGTCAGCGGAGCCAGCAGGATGCGGTTGGGCAGGGTCAGGGCGCCGACTTGGAGGGGAGAGAAAAGCATGGCTGTGTTCAGTGGGTTGGCGCTGCGCCGGGCAGCAAGTGCGAGAAGTTAGCACCGCAGCAAAAAACTTGCAGCAGCGCGCGCGCCGAATTTGCGCTAGCGCAAACGGCTTCAGCTCGGCTGGGCATGGGGGGCTGCAGCGCTGTCCTCGATGACCCGGGTGTCCGGGCCCTTGCCGCTGAAACGGTCCAGGGCCAGGTAGATCACCGGCGTGATGTAGAGCGTCACCGCCTGCGACAGGATCAGGCCGCCGACCACGGCCAGGCCCAGGGGCTGGCGCAGCTCGGCGCCGGCGCCCAGGCCCAGGGCGATGGGCAGGGCGCCCATCAAGGCGGCCAGGGTGGTCATCATGATGGGGCGGAAACGCAGGATGCAGGCCTCGCGGATGGCCAGTGCCGGGCTCATGCCGCCATGGCGCTGCGCCTCTAGCGCGAAGTCGATCATCATGATGGCGTTCTTCTTGACGATGCCGATCAGCATCAGGATGCCGATGGTGGCGATCAGCGTCAGGTCCATGCCGAACAGCTCCAGCGTGATCAGCGCGCCCACGGCCGCCGAGGGCAGGCCGGCCAGGATGGTGATGGGGTGGATGTAGCTCTCGTAGAGCACGCCCAGCAGCACATAGATCACCGCAATCGCCAGGCCGATCAGCAGCAGCTGGCCGCCTTGCGAATCCTGGAACACCGCGGCATCACCGCCGTAGCTGGTGATGATGCTGGCCGGCAGCTGGATCTCCTTGACGTAGCCATCCAGCTTGGCCGTGGCATTGCCCAGGGGCACATCGGGCGCCAGATTGAAGGACAGGGTGATGGCTTGCAGCTGCCCCTGGTGGTTGACCGAGGTGGGCCCCAGGCCGCGCTGCACGCTGGCAAAGGCAGTCAGCGGCACCAAGGCGCCGCCCTTGGCGCGCAGATAGATCTTGCCAAAGGCCTCTTCGTTCAGGCGCTCGCTGTCGGCTGCCTCCATGATGACCTGGAAGGTGTTGCTCTCGGCATAGATGCTGCTGACCTGGCGCTCGCCGAAGGCGGCGTAGAGCGCGCTGCGCAGGTCCTGCATCTGCACGCCCAGCAGGGCGGCGCGTTCGCGGTCGATGATGAGATTGGCCTGCAGGCCGCGCAGCTGGGAATCGCTGGTCACATCGCGGAACATGGGGTCGCCGCGCAGCTTCTCCTGCAGCTTGCTGGCCCAGCTGTTCAGCTCGCCCGCCGCCACCGATTGCAAGCTGAACTGGTAGCGGCTCTTGCTCTGCCGCCCGCCCAGCTGCAGGTTCTGCACCGGGCGCAGGTAGACGGCCAGGCCGGGCACGGCGCGCAGCTTCTTGCGCAGGCCCTCGACCACCTCTTTCATCGGCGGGCGCTCGCCGCGTGCTTTCAAGTTGATGAACATGCGGCCGGTGTTGACCGCATTGCCGCCGCCACCGCCGGCGCCCAGCGCCGCCGAGACGCTGGCCACGGCCGGGTCCTTGCGCACGATCTCGGCGGCCTGCTCCTGCAGCACCTGCATGGCGTTGAAGGAGATGTCCTCGGAGGCCTCGGTGCTGGCCTGGATCTGGCCGATGTCTTCCTCGGGGAAAAAGCCCTTGGGAATGCGGTCGTAGAGCCAGGCGCTGGCGGCAAAGCTCAGCAGGGCCACGCCCAGCACCCAGCGGCGGTGGCGCAGGGCCGCGTCCAGGCTGTGGGTGTAGGCGCCCAGCACGGCGTTGAAGCCGCGCTCGAACAGGCGGCCGAAGCGACCTTCCTCCTGCGGCTCGTGGTGGCGCAGAAAGCGGCTGCAGAGCATGGGCACCAGGCTCAGCGAGACCACGGCCGAGACCAGGATGGACAGGCTGACCACCACCGCGAACTCGTGGAAGAGCAGGCCGATCACGCCGGGCATGAAGAAGATGGGGATCAGCACCGCCACCAGCGATATCGAGATCGAGACGATGGTGAAGGCCATCTCGCGCGCGCCGCGCACGGCGGCGGCAAACGGCTCCATGCCGTCCTCGACATGGCGGACGATGTTCTCCAGCATGACGATGGCGTCGTCCACCACCAGACCCACGGCCAGGGTGATGCCCAGCAACGAGATGTTGTTCAGGCTGTAGCCCAGGGCGTAGAGCAGGGTCAGGGCGCCGATCAGCGAGATCGGCAGCGACAGGGTCGGGATCAGCGTCGCCACCGCCTTGCGCAGGAAGATGAAGATCACCATCACCACCAGGGCCACGGTCAGGGCCAGGGTGAAATAGACATCGTGTAGCGATTCGCGCACCGAGAGCGAGCGGTCGTTCAGCGTGCTCATCTGCACCGAGGCCGGCAGCTGGGCCTGGAAGCGCGGCAGCATGGCCTTGACCGCATCGACCACCTTGACCGTGTTGGCATCGGGCTGGCGCTGCACGGCCAGGGTGATGGAGCGCTCGCCGTTGAAGCTGGCGAAGGATTTGACCGTTTCGAAGCTGTCCTGCACCTCGGCCACATCACGCAGAAAGATCGGTGCGCCGTTGCGGCTGGCGACGACGATGGCGCCGAACTCGCGCGCATTCTTGAGCTGCTTGTTGGCCTGGATGGTCAGGGTCTGGCGCGTGCCGTCGAGCACGCCCACCGGGGTGTTGGCATTGGCGCCGCGGATGGCGGTCTGCAGCTCTTCCAGCGTCAAGTTGCGCTGCTGCAGCAGCTCGGGGTTGACCTTGATGCGCACCGCATAGCGCTTCTGGCCAAAGATGGAGACTTGCGCCACGCCGTCCAGCGTGGACAGGGCCGGGGTGATCAGGTTCTCGGCGAAGTCGTTCAGCTCGGACAGATTGATCGAGGGCGAGGTCAGCGCCACCAGCAGCACCGGCGCATCGGCCGGGTTGACCTTGCGGTAGCTGGGCGGCGAGGTCATCTCGGTGGGCAGGGCGCGCAGCGAGCGGAACAGCGCCGCCTGCACGTCCACCGCAGCCGCATCGATATTGCGCGAGGGGTCGAATTCCAGGGTCAGCGAGGTCGAGCCCAGGATGCTGCTGGAGGAAATCGCGCTCAGGCCCGCGATGGTGGAGAACTGCTTTTCCAGCGGCAGGGCCACCGAGGAGGCCATGGTCTCGGGCGAGGCGCCGGGCAGGCTGGCCTGCACATTGATGACCGGCGTGTTGTAGGAGGGCAGGGCGGCCACCGGGATCTTGCTCCAGGCCGCCAGACCGGCGATCACCAGGGCGAGATTGAGCAGCACGGTCATGACCGGCCGGCGGATGAAGGCTTCCGTCAGGCGCATGCTCAGGCTCCGGCGGCGGATGCGCCGGAAGCAGCGGAGGCCGCAGAAGCCGCAGAAGCAGCCGCCGCACGTTTGCCACCGCCCCCCTGGGCCGGGTTCAGCTGGGCCGGTTGAGGCTTGAGCGGCGTGCCGGGGCGCAGGTTTTGCTTGCCTTCCACCACCACGCTGTCGCCGGCCTTCAGGCCTTCGACCACCACCCAGTCACCAAAGGGGTAGCGGGTCTGCACCGGGCGCATCTCGGCGCTCTTGTCGGCGCCCACCACGTAGACGGAGCGCTCGTTGCCGCGCTGGATGATGGCCGCCTGCGGCACCACCACCGCGTCTTTGATCGTGCGCAGCGTCATGCGGACTCGCACGTACTGGCCGGGCCAGAGCGTCTGCTGGCTGTTGTCGAACTCGGCCCGCACCTTGATCGTGCCGGTGCTGCTGTCGACGAGGTTGTCGACAAAGCCGAGCTTGCCTTTCAGGGGCTGCTCCTTGGCCGCTTGCTCACTGCCCCCGCGCGCGCCGGGCATCAGCAGCTGGGCATCGAGCGCGGGCGGGTTCTTCTCGCCTGGCGCGGCGCGCGTGGCCGCCAGCAGGGGGGCCAGCTGGCTTTCCGGCAGGTTGAAGCTCACGCCGATGGGGTTCATCTGCACGATGCTGAGCAGGGGCGTGGCCGCCGCGCTGCCGCCTTGCACCAGGCTGCCGGGGTTGACGCTGATCAGGCCGACGCGGCCGTCCATGGGCGCGCGCAGCTCGTTGTAGCCCAGGCTCAATTCAGCCGTTCTCAGCGCGGCCTCGTCGGCCTGCACGGCGGCGCGCTGCGCTTCCACCGCGGCCTGGCTGCTGTCCAGGGCGCTGGGAGCAATGAAGTTCTGGGCGCGCAGCTCTTGCGCGCGCTTGTACTGGCGCTCGGAATCGGCCAGGCTGGCGCGGTCGCGGGCCAGCTGGGCGCGGGCGCGCTCGACATTGGCACGGTCCGGCCGGTCGTCGAAGCGGAACAAGACCTGACCCCGGCGCACGGTGTCGCCGTCCTTGATCAGCACCTCGCGCACCACGCTGCTGGTCTGGGCACGCAGGTCCACGGTCTTGAGCGAGGCCACGGTGCCGCTGGCTTCCACCGTTACCGGCACGTCCTGCAGCCGGGCGGCCATGACGCCCACGGTTTGCGGCGGGCTCTTGCTGCTGGCATTGCTGGCCGCGCCACTGGCCGCGAAAGCGGGGCTGGCAGGCGCCGCGCTGTCGGCGCCCAGGCTTGGTTTCTTGTGCTGCAGCAGGTACCAGCCGCCGCCGGCCAGGCTCAGCAGGACGATGGTGCTCAGGGCGATGGGCTTGAGGCGCATTTCTTGTTCGCTTTCGGCGCAGGCACCCAGGCAGGGTGCGCTGTGGGATGGGGTTCCCGAGCTTAAGCGATCAAGAAATGGCCTGTATTGCTGCTCCGTGAACGGGCCTGGGCTTCAGGCCAGGGCTTGCATGGCGCGGGCGAGCTGCGCACCGACACGGGCGTTGTTCTTCACCAGGGCGATGTTGGTGGCCAGGCTGCGGCCTTCGGTCAGGGCTTTGATGCGCGCCAGCAGGAAGGGCGTGACGGCCTTGCCGCTGATGCCTTGCGCCTCGGCCTCCTGCAGGGCTTGGGCGGTGATGGCGTCGATTTCCTCGCGCGGCATGGCTTCGGCCGCCGGCACCGGGTTGCTCACGACCACGCCGCCGCGCAGGCCCAGGTCCCATTTGCAGCGCAGGAAGCGGGCCTGTTCGGCCGCCGTGTCGAGGCGGAAGTCGGCCTTGAAGCCGCTGTCTGGCGTGTAGAAGGCGGCGAAGTGGTCCTGGCCCACGCTGAGCACGGGCACGCCGTGGGTTTCCAGGTATTCCAGGGTCAGGCCGATGTCCAGAATGCTCTTGGCGCCGGCGCAGACCACGGCCACCGAGGTCTGGGCCAGCTCCTGCAGATCGGCCGAGATGTCGAAGCTGGTCTCGGCGCCGCGGTGCACGCCGCCGATGCCGCCGGTCACGAAGACCTCGATGCCGGCCAGCTCGGCGCAGATCATGGTGGCCGCCACGGTGGTGGCGCCGATGCGGCCGCTGGCCAGCACAAAGGGCAGGTCACGGCGGCTGACCTTCATCGCCTCGGGCGAGCGGCCCAGCAGCTCCAGCTCGGCGTCCGACAGGCCGATGCGGATCTTGCCGTCCAGGATGGCGATGGTGGCCGGCACGGCGCCCTCGGCGCGGATGAGGGTCTCCACCTCGCGCGCGGTCTGCACGTTCTGCGGGTAGGGCATGCCGTGCGAAATGATGGTGGACTCCAGGGCCACCACGGGCTGGCCGGCGGCGCGCGCGGCGGCCACTTCGGCGGAGAAGACCAGGAAATCGGCGGAGGGGGTGGTGCGGGCGGTACGGGAGGAGGGGGTCATGCGTGTGGCTTCGTGAAGTCTTCTGGCTCTTGCAGCAGCGCGGGGCTGAGCTCGGGGTGAACGGTGTGGGGGCTTTGCACGGTCAGGGCGGCCAGGCGCAGGCCCAGGCGGCAGGCGCTGGCCAGGCTGGCTTCGGCCTGCAGCAGGCCGGCGCAGACGCCAGCGGCCAGGGCATCACCGGCGCCGGTGACATCGCAGACCGGCACGGCCGGGGCGCGCAGATGCTGCGGGGCCTGGCCGGCCTCGCTGCAGATCAAGCCGGCTTCGCCCAGGCTCAGCACCAGCTGGGGCAGGCCACGGGCATGGAGCTCGGCCAGGGCAGGGGCCAGGGCGGGCAGGGGCTGCTGAGGGTCGTGGGCAGGCAGGGCGTGACCGAGCAGGGCGGCCAGCTCGCCGCGGTTCAGCAGCAAGGTCGTCAAGCCCTGCAACTGGGCCGGCAGGTGGCGCATCTTGGCCTCGGAGACTGCCACGGCCAGCAGGCGCCGGCCCGGGTTCTCTTGCGCTTCGCGCAGCAGCAGGGCGACGCTCTCTGCCGGCAGATTGAGGTCCAGCACGATCAGGCGCGCCTGTTGGCGCTGGGCACAGCTGCGGCGCAGAAACGCCGGGTCCAGGCGCTCGGCCAGGGGCATGGCGGCCAGGGCCAGCTGCATCTCGCCGGCTGCATCGAGCACGGCGGTGTAGCTGCCCGTCGGCGCGTCCGCCGCGCGCAGCGTGCCCTGGGTGGACAGGCCCACGGCCGCCGCTTGCGCCAGCAAGGCCTGGCCAGCGGCGTCCTCACCCACGGCGGTGATCAGCTGGGTGGGCAGGCCCAGGCGGGCCAGGTTTTCGGCCACATTGCGCGCCACGCCGCCCAGGCTTTCGCTCATCACCGCCGGGTTGGAGCTGCCCATCTGCAGCGCGCCCAGGGTGCGCAGCTTGCGGTCGATGTTGGCGCCACCGATGCACAGCACCGGCGCCTGCTGCGGCAGCACATAGGCCCGGCCGAGGATGCGGCCCTCGCGCGTCAGCGCCGCGATATGCCCGGCCACGGCCGAGCGCGACAGGCCCAGGCGCTCGGCCAGCGCCTGCTGGCCGATGAAGGGGTCTTGCTGCAGCAATGCCAGCAGCAGCTCTTTTTTGCTGTCCATGCGAGCATTCTAGACAATTGTCAAGAATGCAAACTATTGTCTTGATGGCGGCAGGGTGGGCCTCAGGCCCATCGAACCACGCGGCACTCTGCCCAGCTTGAGCCGGGCCGGCCGTCGCTCAGTTGGAGCACACCCGTTCGCCGTTGCTGCGGGTGATGCAGATTTCACCCGGGCGCTTTTTCTCCTGGCCGCGGTCGCGGTCTTCGTTCTGCTGGCGCACCTGCTGGGCCTGCCGCTCGGTGGACCGCACACGTTCCAGGCAGGCGCCGCGCTCGCTGCTGGGCAGCAGGCTCTGGCAGCGCTCCCGCTCCTGTTCCAGCCGGGTGTCGTAGGCCAGTTCACCGATGGCCACACAGGCGCTAAGCGGCAAGAGGCACAGGGCCAGGATCAGGCGCGGCAGCGCGGACGGGGGCGTGAGGCGGGGCGCAGTTGTGGGTGCGGGTGTGAACATGGCAGGCGTGTCAGGGCAGGGCAGCGTCGGGTCAGCAAACAGGATGTCGGCCAGTCTGCCAGCGATGCGGCATCGGACCCTGGGTTACGTAAGGAGTGCCGCGGGATGCACCTGCGGGTGCGTCATGCCAGCGAGTGTGCTCCCGCCATCGCGCAGCGAGGGGCGGGTGTGCCGCCGGGCGATATGCTTGGCGCCCAACTCGATGCCCGCCTGAACCTCGGTTCGCCCAACACCTGCCCGACACCATGAGCCTGATGCCCGATGCCTTCATCCTCGACCTGGACGGCACCCTGGTTGACACCCTCGGTGATTTCGTCGCGGTCTTGAACCGGGTCTTGAACGAGCTGGGGCTGCCCGAGGTGCGGCGCGCTTTTGTCGAGCGCACGGTCGGACAGGGCAGCGAGCATTTGATCCGCAGCACCCTGGACCATGTCGGCGCCGACCCGGCCCAGCTCTACGAGCCGGCCTGGGCGCTGTACCAGGCGCATTACCGCGAGCTCAACGGGCAGTTTTCCGAGGTCTACCCTGGCGTGCGTGAGGGTCTGGTGCAGTTGCGTGCGACCGGGCGGCCCATGGCCTGCCTGACCAACAAGCCGGCGGCCTTTGCGCGCGAACTGTTGGCGCGCAAGCAGCTGTCAGGCTTCTTTGATTTCGTGTTCGGAGGCGATGACTTCGAGCGTAAAAAGCCCGACCCCTTGCCCCTGCTCAAAACCTGCGAAGCCCTGGGCACGGCACCGGCCCGAACCTGGATGATCGGCGACAGCAGCAACGATGCGCGCGCCGCGGCGGCGGCCGGCTGCCCGGTGCTGCTGCTCAGCTATGGCTACAACCATGGCGAGCCGGTCACAGCACTGCCCGCGCTGCAGCACCTGGACCGGCTCGATCAGATCAGCCTCGCTCCCGCAGCGAGCGCTTGACGCCCAGCAGGGCGTCTTTCAGCTGATCGTCGGCGGGCGATTTGCCCAGCCAGATGCGCAGCAGGGCGCTGAAGAACTCGGGTTCCTTGATCGGTGCGCCGATGGGTTTGCCGTTCAGGAAGACGGTGGAGCCGGTGCCGGGCACGTAGTCGATCCAGAAGTATTCGCCCGAGGTCAGGCTCTTGCGGGTGGAGAAGATCTCGGCCACGCGCAGCACGCCGTTGATGGCCTTGCCGAATTCCTCGCGCGAGGCGTTCTGCTCCATGCCCTTGGTGAAGAGCTTGCCGAGTTCGTTGCCATCCACCTCGCGCAGCATGACCAGGTGGATGCGCTTGGCGCCGGGGGCGGCCAGGGCGGCCTCGGCATTGCTGGTCTTCTCGGCCAGATACAGGCCTGCGGTGTAGACCTTGAATACGGCCTTGTAGCGGATGCCCGCACCGTTCAGTTGCAGCTTCTGCCCGCCGATGTCGGCCTGTCCCTCGTACTTCACTCCGGCCAGCTCCACGGTCTGCGCCTGGGCGCTGCCGCCCATGGCGAACAAGAACAGGCCGGCCAGGGCGCTCAAGCCCAGGGCTCGCCGGGAGCGAAGTGAAAATCCTGCTGCGTCACGCATGCGTGTTGTCTCCGTCGTCTTTGTTGTGGTGTCATGCTTTTGCGCTGGAACATGCGCCAGGTAAGCAAAAGTAAGCGGCAGTATGGCTGCAAGCTCAAGACTCTGCCAACGCCTGTTTGAATGGGGCTGCTACACTCGCCCGCACTATGTTCATCACGCGCAAGCACATCAAGGGGTCGCACGACCGGGGAGCCTGGCCCTGGCGTCGCCCGTTCGCCTTCCTTCGCTGAAGAAGACGCCGCTTGGCCTGCTGCTTGCCGCAGGCGTGATGTCCGGGCCGCCATGCGCGCCGCCCGCCACACCATTCCTGACCATGGCCTCCTGAATCGACACCGCCCCACCTGCGCCCACACCTGGGTGTTGCCGCTGTGTGTCGTCGATCCGGTCCCAGCGTTCGTCGTCTCTTCTTGGTTGATTGATGCGCCGCGCCACCGCCACCCCCTGATTCCCGGTGCGCGTCGCCTGCCTGCAAGGGTTTGACGTGATGATCACTGAACTTGAATTCCAAAGCTTGGCCAGCCTGGGCTACAACCGCATCCCGCTGATCAGCGAGGCCTTCGCGGACCTGGAGACCCCGCTGTCTCTGTACCTGAAACTCTGCTCCGGCGCTGGCGCCTACGGCGGCAATTCGGGCAAGCACAGCTTTCTGCTCGAATCCGTGGTCGGTGGCGAGCGCTTCGGGCGTTACTCCTTCATCGGCCTGCCGGCCCGCACCGTGCTCAAGAGCCATGGGCGCAAGACCGAGGTGATCCGCGACGGCGCCGTGGTCGAGACGCATGAAGGCGATCCGCTGGCCTTCATCGAGGCCTATCAACAGCGCTTCAAAGTGGCCCTGCGCCCCGGCATGCCGCGCTTCTGCGGCGGCCTGGCGGGCTACTTCGGCTACGACGCGGTCCGCTACATCGAGCCCAAGCTGGCCAAGACCGAAAAGGCCGGTGGCCTGGACACGCCCGATGTGATGCTCCTGCAATGCGAGGAGCTGGCCGTCATCGACAATCTCTCGGGTCGGCTCTACCTGATCGTCTATGCCGACCCGGCCCAGCCCGAAGCCTTCCACAAGGCCAAGAAGCGCCTGACCGAGCTGCGCGACAAGCTCAGCTACAGCGTCAGCGCGCCCCAGGTCAAGCGCGGCCAGGCGCACCCGGTGCAGCGCGAGTTTGCACGCGCTGATTTCGAAGCGGCCGTGCTCAAGGCCAAGGACTACATCGCCGCCGGCGACTGCATGCAGATCGTCTTCGGCCAGCGTCTGTCCAAGCGCTACACCGAGTCACCGCTGAGCCTGTACCGCGCCCTGCGCTCGCTCAACCCCAGCCCTTACATGTATTTCTACGACATGGGCGACTTCCAGATCGTTGGCGCCTCGCCCGAGATCCTGGTGCGGCATGAGCGCACGGCCGAGGGCCAGCAGGTCACCATCCGCCCCTTGGCAGGCACCCGGCCGCGCGGCGGCACGCCAGAGCAAGACCTGGCCCTGGAAGCCGAGCTCAAGGCCGACCCCAAGGAGCGCGCCGAGCATCTGATGCTGATCGACCTGGCCCGCAACGACCTGGGCCGCATCGCCGAGATCGGCTCGGTCAAGGTGACCGATGCCTACGCGGTGGAGCGCTACTCGCATGTGATGCACATCGTCAGCAATGTCGAGGGCCGGCTGCGCGAGGGCTTGTCGAATATGGATGTGTTCCGTGCCGCCTTCCCGGCCGGCACGCTCTCGGGCGCGCCCAAGATTCGCGCCATGGAAATCGTCGATGAGCTGGAGCCGGTCAAGCGCGGCATCTACGGCGGCGCCTGCGGCTACCTGAGCTTTGCCGGCGATATGGACCTGGCCATCGCCATCCGCACCGGCATCGTGCAGGATCAGACCCTGTACGTCTCGGCGGCGGCCGGCATCGTGGCTGACTCGGTGCCCGAGCTGGAGTGGAAAGAAACGGAAGCGAAAGCCCGCGCCCTGCTGCGCGCCGCTGAACTGGTGGAAGAGGGGTTCTGAGCCATGCTGCTGATGATCGACAACTACGACAGCTTCACCTTCAACCTGGTGCAGTACTTTGGCGAACTCGGCGCTGAGGTCAAAGTCGTGCGCAATGACGAGATCACCCTGAACGAAATCGAGGCCTTGCGGCCCGATCACCTGGTGTTCTCGCCCGGGCCGTGCTCGCCGGCAGAGGCCGGCATTTGCGTGCCGGCCATCCAGCATTTCGCGGGCAAGCTGCCCATCCTGGGCGTCTGCCTGGGCCACCAGAGCATGGGGGCGGCCATGGGCGGCAAGATCATCCGCGCCAAGACCCAGATGCATGGCAAGGCCAGCACCATCAGCACCGATCAGAAGGGCGTGTTCCATGGCCTGCCGCGTGATTTCAGCGTCATTCGTTATCACTCGCTGGTGATCGAGGAGGCCTCGCTGCCCGCGGTCTTCGACATCACCGCGCGCAGCGAGGACGGCGAGATCATGGGTGTGCGCCATCGCGAACTGGCCGGCACGGCCACGCCGATGGAAGGCGTGCAGTTCCACCCCGAGTCCATCCTCAGCGAGCATGGCCACGCCATGCTCAAGAACTTTCTCCAACTGGCCCTTTGAGCACCATGAGCACTGTTGTCGATCTTCGCAGTGATACGGTGACTCAGCCGACGGTCGCGATGCGGGCTGCCATGATGGCCGCGCCATTGGGCGACGATGTGTTTGGCGATGACCCCTCGGTCAATGCCCTGCAACAGGCCCTGGCCGAGCGCCTCGGCTTTGAGGCGGCACTCTTCATGCCCACCGGCACGCAGAGCAATCTGGCGGCGCTGATGGCGCATTGCCAGCGCGGCGAAGAGTACATCGTCGGCCAGTTCGCCCACACCTACCGCTGGGAAGGTGGCGGTGCGGCCGTGCTCGGCTCCATCCAGCCCCAGCCACTGCCGCATCAGGCCGACGGCTCGCTGTCCTTGGCCGATATCGAGGCCAATATCAAGCCCGATGACGCCCATTTCGCGCGCACCCGCTTGCTGACGCTGGAGAACACCATCGGCGGCAAGGTGTTGCCCATGGACTATCTGGCTGCCGCCTCGGCCCTGGCGCAGAAACATGGCCTGACGCGCCATCTGGACGGTGCGCGCCTGTTCAATGCAGCGGTGGCGGTGGATGCCGCGGACCCGTACGCCGCGGCGCGGCGCATCTGCAGCCATTTCGACAGCGTTTCGGTCTGCTTTTCTAAAGGCCTGGGCGCCCCGGTCGGTTCGGTGCTCTGCGGCTCGGCGGCGCTGATCCAGCGCGCCCACCGCTGGCGCAAGATGCTGGGCGGTGGCATGCGTCAGGCCGGTGTGCTGGCGGCAGCGGCCCACCATGCGCTGGATCATCACGTCCATCGCCTGGCCGAGGACCACGCCCTGGCCCAGCGCCTGGCCCAGGGCTTGCAAGGCATTGCGGGCCTGAGCGTGGAAGCGCCGCAGACCAATATCGTGTTTGTGGATGTGGCTCAGGGTGAGCGTGCTGCAGGCTTGCTGCCTTTTCTGAAATCGCGCGGCGTGCTGGCCACGGGCCTGTATCGGCTGCGCTTTGTGACCCATCTGGATGTGGATGCGGCCGGTGTGGACCACGCTGTGGCGACCGTGCGCGAGTACTTCGCTTGAGAGGAAATTGAGATGCCGATCACCGACACCGAAGCCCTGACCCGCGTCATCGAACACCGGGAAATCTTCCACGACGAAATGCTGACCCTGATGCGCCGCATCATGGCCGGCGAGATGTCGCCTGTGATGGCCGCCGCCCTGCTGGCCGGTCTGCGGGTGAAAAAGGAAACCATCGGCGAGATCACCGCCGCCGCGCAGGTGATGCGCGAGCTGTCCAACAAGGTGCCGCTGGAGCCGGCCCTGCACCCGCATCTGGTCGATGTGGTGGGCACGGGCGGCGATGGTGCCCACACCTTCAATATCTCGACCTGCTCGATGTTTGTGGCGGCGGCCGCCGGCGCGCAGGTGGCCAAGCATGGCAACCGCAGTGTCTCCAGCAAGACCGGCAGCGCCGATGTGCTGGAGCAGCTGGGCGCCAACATCATGCTCAGCCCGGCCCAGGTGGCCGAGAGCGTGGCGCAGACCGGCATCGGGTTCATGTTCGCGCCCAACCACCATCCGGCGATGAAGAACATCGCCCCGGTGCGCAAGGAGATGGGCGTGCGCACCATCTTCAACATCCTGGGCCCGCTGACCAACCCGGCCGGCGCGCCCAACATCCTGATGGGCGTGTTCCACCCCGATCTGGTCGGCATCCAGGTGCGTGTGATGCAGCGCCTGGGCGCCGAGCATGCCCTGGTGGTCTACGGCAAGGACGGCATGGACGAGATCTCGCTGGGCGCCGCCACCCTGGTGGGTGAGCTGAAGAACGGCGAGGTGCGCGAGTACGAGATCCACCCCGAGGACTTCGGCCTGGCCATGGTGTCCAACCGCAGCCTGCGCGTGGCCGGCCCTGAGGAGTCGCGCGTGATGCTGCTCGGCGCCCTGGCCAATGAGGACGGCGCGGCGCGCGACATCGTGCTGCTCAATGCCGGCGCCACCCTGTATGCCGCCAATGTGGCCAGCTCGATCGCCGACGGCATCGCCCGCGCTCGCGCGGCCATTGCCAGCGGCGCGGCCCGCGCCAAGCTCGACCAGTTCGTGGCCGCCACACAGGCCTTAGCCCGGGGCTGAGCGCCCTCGCATCTCCCTCTGCCGATTCCCACCATGTCCGACATCCTCCGCCGCATCGTTGCGGTCAAACATGAAGAGCTGGCCGTGCTGCGCCGCCAGCGCTCGCTGGCCAGCCTGCGCGAGGAGGCCGAAAGCGCCGAGCGCCGCGCCGACCTGCGCGATTTCGAAGCGGCGCTGCGCGCCCAGATCGCCGCCGGCAATCCCTTGAAGGGAAGTGCCGTGATCGCCGAGATCAAGAAGGCCAGCCCCAGCAAGGGCGTGCTGCGCGCGAACTTCGAGCCTGCCGCCATCGCGCAGAGTTATGCCCGCCACGGCGCCGCCTGCCTGAGTGTGCTGACCGATGCGCAGTTCTTTCAGGGCTCGGTCGCCTATCTGCAGCAGGCCCGCGCGGCCTGCGCGCTGCCGGTGCTTCGCAAGGACTTCATGGTCGACGAGTACCAGGTCTTTGAAGCGCGGGCCATGGGGGCCGACTGCATCCTGCTGATCGCCGCCTGCCTCGATGACGCGCAGATGGCCGATCTCGAGGCCGTGGCGCAGAGCCTGGGCCTGGCCGTGCTGGTCGAGGTGCACGACGGTGCCGAGCTGGACCGTGCCCTGCGCCTCAAGACCCCGCTGGTCGGCATCAACAACCGCAATCTGCGCACGTTCGAAGTCACGCTGGACACCACCCTGGGCCTGCTGGACCGCGTGCCGGCCGAGCGCCTGCTGGTGACCGAGTCCGGCATCCTGGCTGCGGCCGATGTGCAGACCATGCGCGCCGCGAACGTGCATGCCTTCCTGGTTGGCGAGGCCTTCATGCGTGCGCCCGATCCGGGTGAGGCGCTGGCCGCCTTGTTCGCCTGAGGCCTTGCCGGGCGAGCCTGTGAATCTGGACCT
Organism: Roseateles sp. GW835-FHT13E02; assembly: GCF_058794035.1. Lineage (NCBI taxonomy): Bacteria > Pseudomonadati > Pseudomonadota > Betaproteobacteria > Burkholderiales > Sphaerotilaceae > Roseateles > Roseateles sp. GW835-FHT13E02. The sequence continues at coordinate 60,656 of NZ_JBXAGJ010000009.1, read as the reverse complement.
GCTGGCCCCCGTGGACCCCGGCTGGCAGCCGGTGCTCGATGCCTGGGCGGCCAGCAGCGAGGGCCAGCGCCTGCTGACTTTCTTGCAGCGCCGCCGCGAGGCCGGCGCACGGATCTACCCGCCCGAGCCGCTGCGTGCCCTGCGCCTCACGCCCCTGGCCGAGACCCGTGTGCTCATCCTCGGTCAGGACCCCTACCACGGGCCAGGGCAGGCCGAGGGCCTGGCCTTCTCGGTGCCCGAGGGGGTGACGCCGCCGCCCAGCCTGCGCAATCTGTTCAAGGAACTGCAGCGCGATCTGGGCCAGCAGCCGCCCATGTCGCCGCATCTGGGCGCCTGGGCGCGGCGCGGCGTATTGCTGCTCAACAGCTGTTTCACGGTGGAAGATGGCGCGCCCGCCAGCCACGCCAAGCAGGGCTGGGAAGCCCTGAGCGACGCCCTGATCGCCGCGGCCGCGCGCGACCCCGCGCCCAAGGTCTTCATGCTCTGGGGCGCCTACGCGCAGGCCAAGGCGCCGCTGATCGCGGCCGCCCAAGCCCCGGGCGCCGCGTCGCACTGCGTCTTGCAGGCCAACCACCCCTCGCCGCTCTCGGCCCTGCGGCCGCCCCTGCCTTTCATCGGCTGCGGGCATTTCAGCGCCGCGGCGGCCTTTTTGGCGCAGCACGGCCGCGCGCTGGACTGGTCGCTGGACTGAGGGTTGCCGCGGCCCGACTCAGGGCTATCCCCGAGGCATCACGCCCGGAAACGAAAGAGCCGTCAACGACAATCTGTCGTTTTGCCGGTCGATGGAGCTTTGCTCTAAAGACCTCTTCAAGACCTGCTCAAGGTTTGCTCAAGATTCACATGCACTCCGGGCTGCTACCAGTCGTCAGCTTGGTTCTAAACTGGTATGGTGTTTGCCCAGGGTGCTGTGCAGTTCTGTACCTCTGACTCGGCACTGACAAGGCGCCCATGTGGCGTTTCTGCACGGCTGCAACCAGGGTAGACCAGCCATTGACGGGTCTTCATTTTTGGTACTAAACTGGTATTAATATGAAAACGGTCATCCTTCGTTCACAAGCCCTGCAGGGCGCCACGGCTTCCGATCTTTCGGCGGCGGTGCAGTACCTGATCGGGGTGGACGGTGGCGGCACCGGCACCCGCGTGCGCTTGAGCGACCGGGACGGCGTGCTGCTGGGGCAGGGCGAGTCCGGCCCTTCGGCCCTGGGTCAAGGCGCCGAGCAAGCCTGGCGCCACATCCAGCAGGCCGTGCAGGCCGCGGCTGCGCAAGCAGGCCTGGGTGAGCTGGATCTGTCGCGCTGTGCGATCGGCCTGGGCTTGTCGGGCACCGGCGTCGAGGCGCAGGTCGAGGCCTTCTCGGCCCTGCAGCCTGGCTACGCCCTGGTGGCCCTGGACAACGACGGTTTCACCACCTTGCTGGGCGCCCATGGCGGTGAGCCCGGCGCGGTGGTCGCGGCGGGCACCGGCACCATCGGTGAAGGCCTGCGCCGCAATGGCGAGCGCGCCTACATCAGCGGTTGGGGCTGGGTCTGCGGCGATGAGGGCAGCGGCGCCTGGCTGGGCCTGAAGGCCATGCGCCATGCCCAGCAGGCCCTGGACGGCCGCGCTGAAGCCGGCGCGCTGGCCCGCGCTGTCTGGGCCGTGGCCGGCCAGGACCGCGCCACCATCCTGGCCTGGTGCGCTGCCGCCGGTCAGCATGGTTATGCCAGCCTGGCGCCCTTGGTCTTCGACCACGCGCCGAACGATCCGGTGGCGGCCGGCTTTGTCGCCGATGCCGTGAGCGAGCTGGAACGCCTCGCCCACGCCCTGGATCCCCAGGCTGAACTGCCTCTGGCGCTGTGCGGAAGCATCGCTTTGCGTTTGAGTTCCGAATTCTCAGGCACCATTCGTGCCCGCTGCGTGTCACCTCGGGGTGATTCCGCCGAAGGTGCGCTGCACCTGGTGCGCAGCGCACTGCAACGCTGAGGATTTCGTGATGAGCATCGCATTTCAATTCAAGCCCGATCCGGACGCCGCCTCGCCGCTGTACATGCAGCTGGCCCACAAGCTGGCCCAGGCCATCCGTGAGGGCGTGTACCACGCCGACGAGGCCCTGCCTTCGGAGCGGGTGCTGTCGGAATCGCTGGACCTGTCGCGCGTGACCGCGCGCAAGGCCATCGATCGCCTGGTCGAGCAAGGCCTGATCATCCGCAAGCGCGGTTCGGGCAACTACATCGCGCCCAAGCTGGAGCAGCCGCTGTCGCGCCTGACCAGCTTCTCGGAAGAGCTGCAGCAGCGCGGCTTCAAGCCCAGCTCGCGCTGGCTGACCCGCAGCTTCACGCCGGCCGCGCCGGACGAGCAGCTGAGCCTGGGCCTGTCCACCGGCGAGCGCGTGGCGCGCCTGGAGCGCCTGCGCCTGGCCGACACCGTGGTCATGGCCTACGAAGTGAGCGTGCTCCCCGAGGCCGTGCTGCCCGATCCGGCCAGTGTGCAGGCCTCTTTGTACGAACACCTGGCCAAGCTCGGCGGTGCCCCGGTGCGCGCGCTGCAGCACATCCGGGCCATCAATGCCGACACCAAGCTCGCCAGCCTGCTGGAAGTGCCGGTGGGCCAGGCCGTTTTGTTCATCACCCGTGTGGGCTATCTGGAATCGGGTCATGCCGTCGAGCTGACGCATTCCTACTGCCGCAGCGATTACTACGACTTTGTCGCCGAGATGCGGCGCGAGGGATAGGCGAAGGATGACCTCAGTACAGCACATCGACGCAGACATCCTCACGCCGCAAGGCTTTGTACGGGGTCGACTGGACTATGTTGAAGGGCGCGTGAGCGCCATCCACGGCAGCCCGGTCACGGAAAGCCAGGTCCGGCACGATGCCGGCGAGCGCCAAATCGTGCTGCCTGGTTTCATCGATGTGCATGTGCACGGCGGCGGTGGCCGCGACACCATGGAAGGCGGCGACGCCGCGGGCCAGATCGGGCGATTGCATGTGCGCCACGGCACCACCTCCATGCTGGCCACCACCATGACGGCGCCGCTGGACGAGATCCGCTCGGCCCTCAGCGCCCTCGGCCCGTTTTGCGCCCAGCGCGCGCCGGGCTCGGCCCGCCTGCTCGGCGTGCACCTGGAAGGCCCTTACATCAACCCCGGCAAGCTCGGTGCCCAGCCCGACTTTGCCAAGCCCGCGACCCTGGCCGAGATCCATGCCCTGCATGCCTTGGCGCCGATCCGCCTGATCACCCTGGCGCCGGAACTGCCCGGCACGCTGGAGCTGATTGCCGAGCTGCGCGCCGAAGGATTCCAGGTGCAGATCGGCCACACGGCCGGCACCTACGAGGACGGCGTGCAGGCCCTGCAGCACGGCGCCGGTGGCTTCACCCATTTGTTCAACGCCATGTCCGGCCTGCACCACCGCGAGCCCGGCATGGTGGGCGCGGCCCTGGCCCATGCCAAGTTCGCCGAGATCATTCCGGACCTGCTGCATGTGCACCCGGGTGCCATCCGCGTGGCCATGCGCTCGATCCCCTGCATGTTCTGCGTCACCGATTCCACGGCCGCGGCCGGCATGCCCGATGGCGAGTACAGCCTGGGCCGCCACCGCGTGACCAAGTGCATGGGCGGCGTGCGCCTGCCCGACGGCACCCTGGCCGGCAGCACCCTGACCATGGATCAGGCCCTGCGCAATCTGGTCGGCCTGGGTCTGGAGATTGAAGACGCCTCGCGGCGCGTGTCGACCTACGCGGCCGACTACATGGGTTTGGAAGATCGCGGTCGCCTGCAGCCTGGTGCTTGGGCGGATTTTGTTGTACTGGACCGTGATTTGCAGTTGCAAGGCGTGGTCGTTGAAGGAGAAAAAATTGACCTCGCCTGAGTTGGTGCATGCCTCGCGCATGTTGCAAGAAGCCCTGAGTGCCCCCGCCGCTGTCGCACACCAGCTGGCCCATGACCAGAACGCCTACGCTGAGCTGGGCGAGGCCCTGCGCGAGCAGCCGCCCACGGCCCTCTTGACCGTGGCCCGTGGCAGCTCGGACCATGCCGCCCATTACATGGCCTATCTGATGATGGCGCGCATGGGCCGCCTGGTGACTTCGCTGCCGATGTCGCTGGTGACCCTGTACCAAAGCAAGATCGTCTGCGACGGCCTGGTGTCCCTGGCCTTCTCGCAATCGGGCCAAAGCCCCGATCTGGTCGCACCGACCAAGTTCTTCCGTGAAGGCGGTGCCCGCACCGTGGCTTTCGTCAATGCCGAGAGCTCGCCCCTGGCCGATGCCGCGCAGTTTGTGTTCCCGCTGCGCTCGGGCCCCGAGCTGAGCGTGGCCGCCACCAAGAGCTATATCGCCCAGCTGGTGGCCGGCGCCCGCGTGGTGGCCGCCTGGAGTGGCGATGAAGACCTGCAGGCTGGCTTGCAGCAGCTGCCCTCGGCCCTGGAAGAAGCGGCCAAGCAGCGTTGGGATGTGGCGGTGGACGTGCTCAAGGGCGCGGACAAGCTCTTCGTCATCGGCCGTGGCACGGGCCTGCCCATCGCCATGGAAGCGGCGCTGAAGTTCAAGGAAACCTGCGGCATCCAGGCCGAGGCCTTCTCGGGCGCCGAGGTCAAGCATGGCCCCATGGCCCTGGTGGACGAGGGCTACCCCATGCTGGTGTTCGCGCCGCGTGGCCCGGCCCAGGCCGGCCTGATTGCCCTGGCCGAGGAAATGCGCGGCCGTGGTGCCCGCGTGCTGCTGGCTGCGCCGGCCGGCACGCCCGGCGCCGAGCTGCCCCTGGCCTGCACCGGCAATGAAGACCTGGACCCGATCGCCGTGGTGCAGAGCTTCTACCCCATGGTGGAAGCCCTGGCCCGCGCCCGCGGCCGCAACCCGGATGCGCCGCCGCATCTGGCCAAGGTCACCAAGACGAACTGATCGGGGCCGGCTGTCATGACTGCTTTTCATCCCGGCCAGCTGGTGATGGTCGACATCCAGGGCAAGTCCCTGGACGCGGCCACCGCCGAGTTCCTGCGCGCCAACCAGGTGCGCGCCGTCTGCCTGTTCCGCAAGAACCTGGGCACCGAAGCCGAAGTGCGCCAGCTGACCCGCGATCTGCGCGAGGTCATGGGCCCCGGCGCCCTGATCGGCCTTGACCAGGAAGGCGGCTCGGTGGTACGCGCCACCTTCCTGCCGCAGGCGCCCTCGGCCATGGCCTTGGGTGCGGCCGATGACGCCGCCCTGGCCGAGAAGGTCGGCGCCGCGGTCGCTCGCGGCCTGGCGTCCATCGGTGTGAACTGGAACTTCGCACCGGTGCTGGACATCAACAACAACCCGGCCAACCCGGTGATCGCCGAGCGCAGCTTCTCCGAAGATGCCGATGATGTGACCCGTTTGGCCGGCGCCTGGATGGCCGGCTCGCTGCGCGAAGGCGTGGCCTGCTGCGTCAAGCATTTCCCCGGCCATGGCGACACCCATGTGGACTCGCACCTGGCCCTGCCGACGGTGGACAAGAGCCGCGCCGAGCTGGATGCGCTGGAGTTGCGCCCCTTCAAGGCCTTGCGTGATGTGGCACCCGCCGTGATGACGGCTCACATCGTCTACCCGCAGATCGACCCCGATCACCCGGCCACCTTGTCGACCAAGATCCTGGGCGACATCCTGCGCCGTGAGTGGGGCTACGACGGCGTGGTCATCACCGACGCGCTGATGATGAAGGCCATCTTCGAGCGCTACGGCTACGCCCGCGCCGCCGTGATGGCCATCCAGGCCGGTGCCGACATGATCCTGGCCCAGGGTTCGCTGGACGAGCAGGGCCAGTCCATCCAGGCCTTGAAAGATGCCTTCGAGCGCGGCGAGCTGACCCTGGAGCAGGGCCGCATTGCCGCCGCCCGCCTGGACAAGCTGGCCGCCGCCTACCCGGTGCGTCACGACGACTACCAGGGCGAGCCGCGCGGCGCCGATGACCGCCTGATGCGCCAGGCCTGGGCCGCCGGCCTGACCGCCTTGCGCGGCGCCACGCCGCCGGCCCGCGACGCGGCGCTGCGCGTGTTCGTGCAGCCCGAGGTGCCGACCGATGGCGTCTCGGAAGCCGGCCCCTCGGGCGCGCAAATCGTCGAGCTCTTCCGTGCCTTCCCGAATGCCCGGATCGAGTTTGTGGACGACATCCTCGCCCTGGACTGGGCCACGGTGCCGCAGGACGGGCGCCTGAACATCGTCGCCTCGACCCACCGCATGCGTTACGGCCAGAACGCCCGCGCCTGGACGCCCGATCTGCATCTCGTGCTCTGGAACCCCTTCCAGGCCCTCGATGTGCCGGGACCGACCGTGGTGAGCTGGGGTTATGCCGATGGTGCCCTGGCCGGCCTGCAGGCATGGTTGCAGGGCGAGCATGTGGCCGCTGCGCAGTCGCCTGTGCGTCTGGACTGACGCCCTTTCCCTCTCCACCCTGGGGCTTGTTGAGACATGAACACCACCACCTTGAACGCCGAGCGCACCGAGACCTCCATGAGCCCAGCCGACACGAAGAACAAGGCCCGCGCGCCCGGCACCTGGGTGCTGAGTCTGTACTTCCTGCAGGGCTTGCCCTTCTTCATGGTCAATCTGGTCTCGGCCCTGATGTTCAAGAGCCTGGGTGTGTCCAACGAGGACATCACGCGCTGGACCGGTCTGCTCGGTCTGGCCTGGGTGTTCAAGCCCCTGTGGAGCCCGCTGCTGGAGCTGGCCCCGAGCAAGAAGTGGATGGTGATCAGCTTCCAGGCCCTGGGCGCTGTGGCGCTGGGCCTGATCGCGCTCTCGCTCAATCTGCCGAGCTTCTTTGTCATCTGCATCGCCTTGCTGGCGGTCGCCGCGATTGCTTCCGCCTCGCATGACATCGTCTGCGACGGGCTCTACATCGCCACCCTGAGCGGCAAGCAACGCGCCGTGTGGGCGGGCTGGCTGGGCACCTGCTTCAACGGCTCCAAGCTCTTTGCCATGGGCGGCCTGGTGATCCTCGCCGGCACGCTGGAGAAGAGCGCCGGCCCGGTGGTGGCCTGGGCCACGGTCTTCGGCATCGCGGCCGTGACCATGGCGGTGCTGGCGGCCTACCACGTCTGGGCCTTGCCCGACACGCGCAGCAGCGTCGAGGCCGGCGGCAGCATCGAAGTGGCCGGCACCCTGGGCGATGTGATTCGCAGCTTCTTCAAGCTCGAAGGCGTGTGGGTGGCCATCGCCTTCATCATCCTGTTCCGCGCCGGCGAGGCCCAGGTGCAGGCCATGGGCCCGCTGTTCATGAAGGACGCCCGCGAACTCGGCGGCCTGGGCATGGCCACCACCGAGGTGGGCCTGTCCTACGGCACGGCCGGCACCCTGGCCTTTCTGGCGGGCAGCATTGCCTCGGGTTACTTCACCGCCTGGCTGGGTCTGCGCCGCGCCATGATCTGGCTGCTGTTGGCGATGAACCTGCCCAATCTGGCTTTCTATGCGCTGGCGGTGAGCCAGACCACCAACCTCTGGTGGATCTCCCTGGCCGTGAGCCTGGAGACCTTCGGTTATGGCTTCGGCTTTGTCGCGGTGATCCTTTTCATGATGCAGTTCGTGGCCAAGAGCAAGTACCAGACCGCGCACTACGCCATCGCCACGGGCTTCATGGCCCTGGGCTATGTGATCTTCAAGGCCATCAGCGGCGATGTTCAGAAGTTGCTGGGCTATCAGAACTTTTTCCTCTGGGTGGTGCTCTCGGCGATTCCGGTGTTCCTGATGCTCAAGGTGCTGCCGATTCGCGAGGACGAAGCGGCTGAGCCCAAGCCCGAAGCATGAAGACCGTTTCTGCGGTGCGCGTGGGCTTGCGCATCGGCGCGCTCACGCTGGGATTGAGCTCGCTGCTGGTGCCGGTTGTGGCGGCTCCAGCGGCCAGCTCCGCGCCTGCACCGGCCGGCCTGTTCTTCGACGACTTCAACTACCGCGACCTGAGCGGCCTTTGGGCCCAGGGCTGGACGCCGCGCAGCAAGGCCGGCCATCCCGGCGTGACCGGTGCGCGCTGGAGCGCCGAGCAGCTGAGCCTGGTCGATGATCCTCAGCAAGCCGGCAACCGCCTGCTGCGCCTGTCCGCGCAGACCGACGGCAGCGGCGCCGGCACGGCCCAGGCTCAGATCTGCCACCAGCGCAAGTACCTGGAAGGCACGTATGCGGCGCGCCTGCGCTTCAGCGATGCGCCGGTGCGCGGTGTCGACGGCGACCCGGTGATCCAGACCTTTTATGTGGTGGCGCCCTTGCGCCATGACTTCGATCCCGAGTTCAGCGAGATCGACTGGGAATACCTGCCCAACGGCGGCTGGGGCAGCGAGAAGACGCGGCTCTACGGTATCGCCTGGCAGACCGTGCAGCTCGAGCCCTGGAAGAGCTACAACCAGTCGCACGAAGAGTTCACCAACCTGAATGGCTGGCACCAGCTGCTGATGCAGGTGTCAGGGGGCCAGGTCAAGCTCTTCCTCGATGGCCGGCAGCTGGCGGCCCATGGCGGCCGCAACTATCCGGTCTCGCTGATGTCCATCAACTTCAACCTCTGGTTCTCGCCCGGCGGCCTGCTGCCGGCCAGCAGCCAGGCGCGCGCGTACGAGCAGGATGTGGACTGGGTCTTTCATGCTCGCAACAAGGTGCTGAGCCCGGCCGAGGTCGATGCCGAGGTCAAGCGCCTGCGCGCCGGCGGCGTGGCCCAGCTGGACACGGTGCCCGCGCCAGAGCCGGCGCTCAGCAGCCTGTGTGATTTCTGATGCCGGGTGCAGCGTCCCCGCGCCCCAGCCGGGCGGGGCGGTGACCGAGTGTTTTTGTGTGAGTGTGATGGAAAGGGCGGGCCGCGATGAGCGCTAGCCAACGGTATGCATCGGTGGACGCTTTGCGAGGTCTGGCCGTGGCCGCCATGCTGCTGGTCAACAACCCCGGCGATTGGGGCCATGTCTACGCGCCTCTGGAACATTCGGCCTGGCATGGCTGCACGCCGACCGACTGGATCTTCCCCTTCTTCCTATTCATCGTCGGCGTCTCGCTGGCCCTGGCCCTGGGACCGCGGCTTGATGCGCAGGCGCCGATCGCGCCCTTGCGCCGCACGGTGCTGATCCGCGCGGCACGCATCCTGGCCCTGGGTCTTGTGCTGCACCTGCTGGCCTGGTGGTTGATGGGCAAGCCCGAGCTGCGCATCCCGGGTGTGCTGCAGCGCATCGCGATCTGTTTTGCGCTCAGCGGCGTGGTGGTCCTGCATTTGCGCCGCTCGGCCCAGCAATGGGGCTTGCTGGCGCTGCTGCTGCTGGGCTACGGCCTGCTGCTGGCCTGGGGCGGCAGCCTCGACAAGGTCGGCAACATCGCCTCGCGCTGGGACGCCGCCTTGTTCGGTCGCTTTGGCTATGAGTGGAATGCGGCCACCGGCCTGGGCCACGATCCGGAAGGCCTGATCAGCACCCTGGGCGCGCTGGCCACCAGCCTGCTGGGCCTGCAAGCCGGCCAGTACCTGCGCCGCGCCCAGCGGCAAAACCTCTGGCTGCTCGGTCTGGGCAGTGCCTGTCTGGGCCTGCTGGTGGCTGAATTCCAGCCGCTCAACAAGCAGCTCTGGACGCCGAGCTTTGTGCTCTGGACCGGCGGCCTCGGCGCCCTGGCCCTGGCCCTGGCTCACCGCCTGATCGACCAGGCCGGCTGGCCGGCCCTGGGCCGCAGCTTCGGTGTCAACGCCATCGCCGCGTATGCCGGCGCCTGGATGTGCACCGTCATCCTCGAAGGCTTCGGCCTGATGGCGCCGCTCTATGCCGGCGCCTTTGGCTGGATCGATCGGCTGGCCGGCCCTTTCAATGCCTCTCTGGCCTTTGCCATTGCTTTCGTCGCGGTGTGGGCGTTGATCGTGCGCTTGCTCGACAAGCGCGGCCTCCACTTCAAGGTCTGAACGGCGCCAGCGCGCAGCACGCGCCCGACGCCGGAACGGCGCTTGTTCATCGCCCGGATCTACCCGCTTGATTGCTGACGCGCTGCTTCAGCGGCTTTGGTGTGGCCCGATTCCGAGGGGCGGGCTGCCATGGCGCGCCCTCATGTTCGACGCATGCAAACCGTTAGTGGCTCTCAACTGGTATTTTCTATGCCGCCTAAGTAGAAAGCCACTTGACTACCAATAAAAGACCAATCAGCATTGCGGCATGCAGTAAAGAAACCCTCGGACGCAGTACCAAAGAGGGTGCCACCGGTTCAATGACCCGCGGAGGAGACGATGTCTGACGCAGCTGAGGTGCAGTACGAAGTGGTAGTCAACGGCGAGGACCAGTACTCGATCTGGCCCGCCGATCGGCCTTTGCCCACAGGCTGGCAGGCGGTGGGCGTGCGTGGTCCCAAGGCCACCTGCCTGGCCCATATCGAGGCCGTCTGGGTCGATATGCGGCCGCGTTCGCTGCGTCAGTTCATGGAGCAGCAAGCCGCCCAGTGAGGTGGCCAAGAGGGGCCGGCGCCGCACAGACGGCGCGGGCTGGGTTGGGCAGGAGCGATCTCGCGCCCTTGGAGCGCAGCGCTTTCCTTGGCGGGGCTGTGAGATGTTTCCACTGGAATCACCGTGGCTGGACGCGGAGTTGCTGAGCTATCGGGACAGCGTGCGCCGCTTTGTCCGCGAGCAGCTCGAGCCGCAGCAGCCGCGCTGGCATGCCCAGGGGCATGTGGATTGCGAAGCTTGGCTGGCCGCCGGGCAGCTGGGCTGCCTGCTGGCCGATGTGCCCGAAGCCTATGGCGGTGCCGGTGGAGATTTCCGCCATATGGCGGTGTTTTGGGCCGCTCTGGCCGAGGTCGGCGATACGGCTTTTGGTGCGCCCTTGCAGGCCGTCGTGGCCCGCTATCTGCTCCACCACGGCACTGAGGCGCAGAAGCAGCGCCATCTGCCGGCGCTGGCGGCGGGCCGCAGCATTGCGGCCATTGCCATCACCGAGCCGGCGGCAGGCAGCGATCTGCAGGGCCTGAAGTGTCGCGCGGTGCCGCATGAGGGCGGCTATCGGATCAACGGCAGTAAGTGTTTTGTCTCCAACGGCCATCTGGCCGATCTCGTGCTGCTGGCCGTGCGGACCGATGAGCGGCCGGGGCCGAAGTCGCTGTCGCTGATGCTGGTCGAAACGGCCGGGCTGCGCGGCTTTGAGCGTGGGCCGATCGAGCCGCTGCTGGGCCGCCCGGGGCATGACTGCTGTGAACTGTTCTTCAACGAGGTCTGGCTGCCGGCCGAGGCGCTGCTCGGCGGCGAGGCGGGCAAAGGCCTGGCCCAGTTGCGCCGCCAGCTGGGCTATGAGCGCGCCATGCTCGGCGTGATGGCGCAGGCCAGCATGGAACGAGCGCTGGCGCTGACGCTGGAGCACAGCCGCAGCCGACGGATCTATGGCCAGCCGCTGTTCGACTTGCAGCACACCCGCTTCACGCTGGCCGAGGTGCAGGCCCATGTCGTGATGGGCCGCCTGCTGGTCGACCACTGCATTGCTGCGCAACTGGAAGGCCGGCTCGACGAAGCGACCGCAGCGCTGGCCAAGTGGCGGCTCAGCGAGATGCAGGGCGAGGTGATGGATCGCTGTCTGCAGCTGTTTGGTGGCGCTGGTTATGCGCGCGAACACCCGATGGCCAGGCTTTATGCCGATGCGCGCGTGCAGCGCATCTACGGTGGTGCGAATGAATTGATGAAGGAAGTGGTCGCCTACGCCCTGCCGTGACGCGGGCGAGCGAGATTGATTGATTGAGAAACGCAGTCAGGTGAGGAAGCCGGCCAGTCGAGCGGTGCCCAGCATCTTTTGAGGAGTTGAGCATGAACGAAGCCCTTGGGGCGGCGCTGCAGGCGGGCGACATCATGCGCCGCGCCGAGGCCCTGGTGCCCATGCTGCGCGAGCGCAGCGTTGAGATCGACGAGGCCCGCGCGTTGCCGGCCGATGTGGTGGACGCGCTGCGCAACAGCGGCGCTTTCCGCATGCTGATGCCGCGCGCCTGGGGCGGGCCGGAGATGACGCCGATGGCGATCAACGATGTGCTGGAAGTGCTGGCCAGTGGCAATGCCTCGGCCGCCTGGTGCGCGATGATCCAGATGGACGGGGGGCTCTACAGCGGCATGCTCGATGCACAGGTGCGGCGCGAGCTGTTTCCCTCGCTGGACCTGGCCACCTCCAATGTGCTGCGCATCAGCGGCTATGCGCAGGTGGTTGAGGGCGGCTTCATCGTCGACGGCCGCTGGGCCTATGCCAGCGGTTGCGGCCATGCCGACTGGTTTGCTGGCGCCGTGGTGCTGCATGAGGGCGATCGCGACAAGCCCCTGCTCGACGCCCAGGGCCGGCCGCGCCACTGCATGCTGCTGATGGCGCCGCGCTCGCTGAACCGGCTGGACACCTGGCAGACGCTGGGCCTGCGCGGCACCGGCAGCCATGACCTCGAAGCCGTGCAGCTCTTTGTGCCCGAGGCCCATGCCTTTTCGCTTGATGCGCCGGGGCACGAGGGCGCCATCTACCGCTGGCCGGCGGTGCTGTGCGGCAAGATGCCCGGCGTGCCGCTGGGCATTGCCCGCGCCGCGCTGCAGGAAGCCCGCGCGATGATGAGCCAGCGCCAGGACCTGCCGCCGATCTGGGCGCTGGCCCTGGCCGAGGCGCACACCGCCTATCACGGCGCGCGCGCCCATGTGCGCCAGTCGCTGCAGGCGATCTGGGAACGGCTACAGGCCGGCGAGACGCCCAGCACCGAGGAGCGGGTCGACGTCTTCCTGGCCCGCAGCGAGGCCTTTCACCGCGCCCGCCATGCGGTCGAGGTGCTGTTCGATGCCCTCGGCGGCGGCGCAATCTACAGCGAGCGCAGCTCGCTGGAGCGCCATTTGCGTGATCTGAACACCGCCTGCCAGCACATCATGGCCCAGCGCCAGGGCCAGCTGCCGGCGGCGCAGCTGCTGCTCGGCCGCGAAGACGCCGCCCAGTTCGCCTTTCTCTGAACCCTGACTGGCTGCCGGCCCACTGCCCCTGCGGTGGCCGAGCGGCAGCCTGCGCGGAGCGCTAGATGCCGATGACTGATGCCTTGCCGGAAACGGCAAACACCTGGACTGAACTGTGGCTGGCCCAGTGCGACCGTGACCCTGCTGCGCCGGCGCTGCTCAGCGCCGTGCCCGGCCAGATGGGCTTGTGGAACCGGCGCGAGCTGGAGCAGCGTATCGAGGCCTGGGCCAAGCGCTTGCGCGAGTGCGGCATCGGTGCTGGCGACAGCGTGGCGGTGCTGCTGCCTCGCGGCCCGGCGCTGGTTTCGGCCTGGCTGAGCCTGCAGCGCCTGGGAGCCGCCTTTGTACCGCTCGATCCCGCCTACCCGGCCGCACGCCAGCAGCTGATCATCAATGACGCCGCGGTCGTGGCCCTGCTCAGCGATGCCGAGCAGGCCGAGCTGCTGCCGCCTGGCGTGGCCTGCATCGACGTCAGCGCCTGGGGTGAGGGCCTGCCCGCGGGTGAAAGTGCGGCAGCAGTGCTCACCCACCCCGAGCAGCTGGCCTACCGGCTCTACACCTCGGGCTCGACCGGACGGCCCAAGGGTGTGCTGGTCGGCCAGCGCGGTCTGGCGACGCTGGTGCGCGCGCAGGCCGAGGCCTTTGATCTCGGCCCCGGGGACCGCGTGCTGCAGTTCGCCAGCCCCGGCTTTGATGCCGCCGTCGCCGAGACCCTGGTCAGCCTGGGCGCCGGGGCAACACTGGTGCTGGCGCCGCAGGCCGAGCTGATGCCCGGCGAGGCCCTGGCGCGCACGGCTCAGCACCTGGCCATCACCGCGATGACCTTGCCGCCATCGGCCTTGGCGGTGATGCCCGCCGACAGTCTGGCGACCGTGCGCAGCCTGGTCCTTGCCGGCGAGGCTTGCCCGGCGCAGCTGGTGGCGCGCTGGTCGATCGGACGGCGCATGGTCAATGCCTATGGGCCGACCGAGGCCACCGTCTGCGCCAGCGTCAGCGCTCCCTTGAGCGGGGCGCTGACGCCGCCGATTGGCTATCTGCTGCCCGGCTTCGAGGCGCTGCTGCTCGACGCGGAGGGTCAGGTCTTGCCTGGTGCTGAAAGCGGCGTCAGCGGCGCCAGCGGCGAGCTTTGCCTGGGTGGGCCCGCTCTGGCCTGGGGTTATGCCGGCTTGCCGGGCTTGACGGCCGAGCGCTTCGTGCCGCATCCGCGTGGCTGCGGTGGCGAGCGCCTCTATCGCACCGGCGATCGGGTGCGTCGCCGCGACGACGGGCAGTTCGAGTTCCTCGGCCGCGTCGACGAGCAGATCAAGCTGCGCGGCTTCCGCATCGAGCCCGGCGAGATCGAGGCACTGCTGGGCGCTGAGGCGGGCGTGGCCGCTGTCAAGGTCTGCCTGCGCCAGTTGAACGAGACGCAGCAGGCGCTGGTCGCCTATGTCCATGCGCACGACGGCGCCTCGCTCGATCGCCAGGCACTGCGCCGGGCGCTGCAGGCGCGGCTGCCGGCGCATATGGTGCCCTCGCATCTGGTGCTGCTCGATCCGTGGCCGGCCAACAGCCATGGCAAGCTCGACACCCAGGCGCTGCCGCTGCCGTGTGCAGCCGACAGCTGGGCCGGCCAGGAGGCGGCGGACGACAGCCTGCCGCGGGATGAACGTGAGAACGCGCTGGCGGCCGTCTTTGCCGAGGTACTGGGCCTGGCCGAGGTGCCTTGCAATGCCAGCTTCTTCGACCTGGGCGGCCATTCGCTCAGCGCCACGCGGCTGCTGAGCCGGCTGCGCGCGCGCTGGCCATCCAGTGCCGATCTGGACCTCGAACAGCTCTTCGATGCGCCCAGCGTCCGCGAACTGGCGCTCTTGTTGGCCGGGGCTTCGCGATGACTCTGCAGCAGCGCCCGGCCCTGTCCGCCGCCCAGCGGCGGCTGTGGTTCATCGATCGGCTGATGGGCCCACAGCCGGCCTATCACATCGTGCTGGCCCTGGATCTGCACGGACAGCTGAACGTCAAGGCGCTGCAGCAGGCCTTGGAGGATGTGGTCGAGCGCCACGAGGCGCTGCGCACCGTCTTTCCGGACGAGCAGGGTGAGCCCTGGCAGCGCGTGCTGCCGGCCGGCCCGGGCCTGCCGCCGCTGCGCCATGCCTGCCTGGCTGCGGGTGTCAGCGAAGCACAGCTGGAACAGCAGCTCGCCGATGAGGCCGATCAGGCCTTTGACCTCGTGCATCAAGGCCCGCTGCGCGCGCTGTGCCTGCGCCTCAGCGCCAGCCACCATGTGCTGCAGCTGGTGCTGCACCATATCGCCGGCGATGGCTGGTCCATCGTGCCGCTGGCCGAAGATCTTGGCCAGGCTTATGCGGCGCGCTGCACAGGCCAGGCGCCGGCCTGGTCGCCCTTGCCGCTGCAATACATCGAGTTCAGCCAGCAGCAGGCCCGTCAATTGGGCGACGCGACCGATCCTGACAGCCTGCAGGCGCGGCAGCGCGCCTACTGGGTCGAGCGCCTGCAGGGCGCGGTGCCCCTGTGCAGCCTGCCCACCGACCGGCCGCGGCCGGCCCAGACCAGCCATCGAGGCGCGACGCTGCGCTTTCAGGTCCCGGCGCCGCTGTTGGCTGGCTTGATGGCGCTGGCGCGGGCTGAGCGCGCGACGCTGTTCATGGTCCTGCAAACGGCCATGGCCCTGCTGCTGAACCGCCAGGGCGCCGGCGAAGACATCGTCGTCGGCAGCCCGATTGCCGGCCGCGAGGACGAATCGCTCTACGGCCTGGTTGGCTTCTTCGCCAACACCTGGGTGCTGCGCAGCCACTGCCGCGGCGAAGACAGCCTGCTGGCCCTGCTGCGCCAGGTGCGCCAGCGTTGCCTGGAGGCCTACCGCCATCAGTCCCTGCCTTTTGACCGCCTGGTCGAGGCGCTGCGGCCCGAGCGCAGCCTGGCGCAGCACCCGCTGTTCCAGGTCATGCTGGTGCTGCAGAACAACGAGACGCCGGGCTTCCACCTCGACGGCTTGCAGGCGCGCCAGCGCGCCATCGCCCATCGCGGCGCCAAGTTCGATCTCAGCATCAATTTGTTCGAGACCCGTGCCTCGCGCGAGCAGGGCCTGGCAGCCGAGATCGAATACGCCACCGACTTGTATGACGAGGCGAGCGTGCAGGGCTTTGCGCGCCGCTTCATCCACGTGCTGGAACAGCTGGTGCGCGAGCCGCAGGCGCGGGTGGGCGGTGGTTGGTGGCTGCTGCCGGGCGAGCGCGAGGCGCTGCTGCGCCAGCCGCCTGTCGAGCCTTTTGCACAAGCCTTCGATCAACGCCCGCTGCACGAGCAGCTGCTGGACCTGGCCACGCGCCACGCCAGCCGGCCGGCACTGCTGGATGAGACCCAGCAGCTCAGCTACGCCGAACTGGCCGAAGCGCTGCGCCGCCAGGCCACGGTGCTGCGCCGCTGGGGCGTGGGGCGCGGCGTCGTCGTTGGCCTGCATCTGAACCGCGGCGTGGCCACGGCGGTCGCGCAACTGGCCGTGCTGGCCGCCGGTGGCGCCTTCCTGCCGCTGGACCCGGCCTACCCGGCCGCGCGGCTGGCCTACATGCTCGGCGACGCACAGCCGCTGCTGGTGCTCAGCGAACACGAGGCGCCGCCGCAAGACCTGACCCCGCTGCCGGGCTGGCGCTCGCTGGCCGCGCTGCAAGCCGAAGCAGAAGCCATCGAGCCCGAGCCACTGCCCGCGGTGCAAGGTGCCGACCTGGCCTATGTGATCTACACCTCCGGCTCGACCGGCCAGCCCAAGGGCGTGCTGCTGGGTCATCGCGGCCTCAGCCACCTGACCCACGCGCAAGGCCGGCTGTTCGACATCCAGCCGGGCCAGCGGGTGCTGCAATTCGCCTCGCTGAACTTTGACGCCTCGGTGTCCGAGCTGGCCACCACGCTGGCCGCCGGCGCGCTCTTGTGCATCCCCTCGCGCGAGGCGCTGATGCCGGGGGCGGCGCTGCAAGCCACGCTGCAGGACTGGGCCATCGAGGTGGCCACGCTGCCGCCGGTGGCGCTGAATCTGCTGGACGCCGAGACGCTGCCCGAGCTGCGCCTGTTGATCACCGCCGGTGAAGCCTGCCCGGCGGCGCTGGCGGCACGCTGGCTGCCGGGCCGGCGCTTGCTCAATGCCTACGGGCCCACCGAGCTGACCGTCTGCGCCACGGCCCAAACGCTGCAAGCCGAACAGCTGGAACAAGGCGTGGTGCCCATCGGCCAACCGATCGCCAATGCGCGCGCCTATGTGCTGGACGAGCAGGGCGAACCGGTGCCAGCCGGCGTGACCGGCGAGCTCTGGCTCGGTGGCGAAGGCCTGGCCTGGGGTTACCTCGGCCGAGCCGGCATGACGGCCGAACGCTTTGTGCCCGACGCGCTGAGCGGCCAGGCCGGGGCGCGGCTCTACCGCTCCGGCGATCTGGCGCGCTGGCGGCGTGATGGCACGCTGGAATTCCTCGGTCGCAAGGACGATCAGCTCAAGCTGCGCGGCATCCGCGTCGAGCTCGGCGAGGTGCAGGGCGCGCTGGCGGCGCTGCCGGGCGTGCAGGCGGCGGCGGTGCTGGTGCAGCGCGATGCAATGCAGCAGCCGGAGCTGGTCGGCGCACTGGTCGCCCCGGGGCAGACGGCCGTGCAGCTGCGCCAGGCGCTGGCCCAGCGGCTGCCGGAGCACCTGCTGCCGGGCCGGCTGCTGCTGCTCGAGGCGCTGCCGCAGACGGCCAATGGCAAGGTCGACAAGGCGGCGCTCGAGCGGCTGCTGGCCGAGCGGCCGCGCGAGGACGCTGCCGCCTACGAGGCGCCGCAAACCGAGCTGCAGCAGCAGCTGGCGCAGCTGTGGCAGCAGCTCTTGGGTTGCGAGCGGGTCGGGCTCAACGACCACTTCTTCCTGCTCGGCGGACATTCGCTGCTGGCCGCCCAGGTGATGGCCCGGGCGCAGACCCAGCTGGGCGTGGCGCTGCCGCTGAAGACGCTGTTCGAGGCGCCGGTGCTGGCGCAGCTGGCCGCGCGCTTTGAGCAGGCGCTGGCCGGTGAGCCGGGGACCGCAGCACTTGAAATGCCGGCGGGCCCGGCGCAGTTTCTCGATGCCGATCCTGCCGCTGCGCCGCAGCTCTCGCGGGCCCAGCAGCGCCTCTGGGTGCTGGACCAGCTGCAGCCCGGCGCGGCCGACTATGTGCTGCCCACAGCACGCTGGCTGCAGCTCGATGGCGAGGTCTGGCCCAGCGCCAGCAGCCTGGCGGCGGCGCTCGGTCAGCTGCTGCAGCGCCACCAGGTGCTGCGCACCGCGCTGGCCGGCGATGCGCAGGGCCGGCCGCAGGCCTTGCCGCTGGAGGCGGCCGTTGATGTGCGCTGGCAGAGGGTGCCGGCGGCGGCACTCGATGAGGCCCTGCAGCATGCCTTGCTGCAGCCCTTTGATCTCGCCCGAGGCCCCTTGCTGCGCGCTCAGGTCTGGCAAACCGGCGCGCAGGAGGCGCTGCTGCTGATCGAGTTGCACCATGCGGTGGCCGATGGCTGGTCGGTGCCGCTGCTGTGGAGCGAACTGGGCGAGTTGTGGAAGGCTGCAGTGGCGGGCCTTGCCGCGCTGGACTGCTGCCTGGCGCCGCTGCCGTTGCAATTCCATCACTGGGCACGCGCCGAGCAGAGCTGGCTGGACAGCCCGGCGGCCGAGGCACAGCGGCGCTACTGGCAACAGGCCCTGGCCGGTGCGCCGGCCGCTGCCGAGCTGCCGCTGGACCGGCCGCGCAGCGCCACCCTGGCGCCGGCCGGAGCCTGGCAGCGCTTCGAGCTGGGCGCGCCGCAGGCGCAGGCCTGGGCCGACTGGGGCCGTGCGCAAGGCCTGACCCCCTTCATGGCCTGGCTGGCCCTGCTGCAGCTGTGGCTGGTGCGGCTCACCGGTCAGGCCGAGGTCTGCGTCGGCGCGCCGGTCTCGCACCGGCCGGACCAGCGTCTGGAAGGTCTGATCGGTTTTTTCGTCAACACCGTGGTGCTGCGTGGCCGGCCGCAGCTCAACGGCCCGCTGAGCGATTGGCTGCGGCAGGTGCGCGAGCAGGTGCTGGCCGCGCTGGCCCATCAGGACCTGCCTTTTGATGCCGTCGTCGAGGCGCTGCAGCCGCGGCGCGAGCCGGGTCGCACCCCGCTGTTCGAAGTCATGCTGGTGATGAACCCGGGCCAGGGCGAAGCCGGTGACTGGGGGCCGGGCCTGCGCACTCGTGCGGCCGAGCTGCCGGCCGCGGTCAGCAAGTTCGACCTCAGCCTGCTCGTGCAGCCGCAATCCGACGGCCGCATCGCGCTGGCCTTTGAATACCGCACGGCGCTCTTTGATGCCGCCAGCGTGGCGGCCTGGGCCGACAGCCTGCTGGCGCTGCAGCGGGCGATGATGAGCGCCGGCAGTGCGCGGCTGGCCGCACTGCCCCTGCTCTCGACGGCGCAGCAGCAGGCCTTGCTGCAGCTCGGCGGCGGCGAGCCGCTGCCGGCCGTGCCGGCACAGGGCGTGCTGGGGCTGTACCGCCAGCAGGCGCTCCGCCAGCCCGAGGCCGACGCCCTGCTGCTGGGCCAGAGCAGGCTCAGCCATGGCGCGCTGCACCGCCAGGCGCTGGCGCTGGCGCGGCGGCTGCGCAGTCTTGGCGTCAGGCCTGGCGACCGGGTGGCCCTGTGTGCCAGCCGCTCGCTTGAGATGGGCATCGGCTTGATGGGCATCCTGCTGGCCGGGGCCGCTTATGTGCCTATCGACCCGCATTACCCGGCGGCGCGCCGTCAGTTCATGCTGGAGGACGCGCAGCCGCGGCTGTTGCTGAGCCCGGCGGCCTGGGCCAGCGAGACGCTGCCCTGGCTGGACCTGGCGCAGGACTGGGCCGCCTTGGCAAGCCAGGACGAGGGGCTGGCCTCGGGTTCGGATGACTGGGGCCCGAGCCATGTCGACCAGCTGGCCTACCTGATCTACACCTCGGGCTCGACCGGCCAGCCCAAGGGCGTGGCCGTGGCCCACCGCAGCCTCTGGGCCTCGACCGAGGCGCGCTGGCGTTACTACGGGCCGCTGGGCCGCTATCTGCTGCTCTCGTCCTTTGCCTTCGACAGCTCGGTGGCCGCTCTGTTCGGCGTGCTCGGCGCCGGCGGCTGCCTGGTGATGCCATCGGACGAGGCGCTGCAGGACCCGGCCGCGCTGGCCCGGCTGGTGCTGGCGCAGCGCGTCAACACATTGCTGTGCGTGCCCTCGCTGTGGCAGGAGATGCTGCTGGGCTGGCCCGCTGGGGGATGCGGTGAGTTGCAACGCGTGATCCTGGCCGGCGAGGCCTGCCCGCCGGCGCTGCTGGCGCAGACCCGCGTGCGCTGGCCGGCCTTGCAGCTGTTCAATGAATACGGGCCGACCGAGGCCAGCGTCTGGTCCAGCGTCTGGCAGATGCCGGCTGAGTTTGCTTCGGTTGCGACGGCCCGACCGACTCCGATCGGCCGCCCGATCGCCGGGGCCCGGCTCTATGTGCTCGACGAACGCGGCGAGCTGCTGCCGCCCGGCGCCCAGGGCGAGCTGTGCATAGGCGGCCGCGGCGTCAGCCAGGGCTATGCCGGCCGGCCGGGCCTGAGCGCCGAGCGCTTTGGCGTTGACCCCTGGGGCGAGCCTGGCACGCGGCTCTATCGCAGCGGCGACCGGGTGCGCTGGCGCCACGATGGGCAGCTCGAGTTCCTCGGCCGCTTCGACCATCAGCTGAAGCTGCGCGGCCTGCGCGTCGAACTCGGCGAGATCGAGGCGGCGCTGACGGCTCAGCCCGGCGTGCGCGAGGCGGTGGTGTTGGCGCGGGCCCTGGGCAGCGAGGCCGAGCCGCAGCTGATTGCCTACCTCGGCGCCGACGGCACCGAGTCGGAGCACCCGCCTGTCAGCCAGAACCTGCGCGACGCGCTGCTGGCCCGGCTGCCCAGCTATATGGTGCCGGCGCACTGGGTCTGGATCGAGCGCTGGCCGCTGACACCTAACGGCAAGATTGACCGCGCCGCGCTGCCCGATCCGCAGCGCCAGCGCGCCACCGGCCTCGCTGCCCAGGGCGCCATTGAGCAGGCGCTGGCGCCGTTGTTTGCCGAGCTGCTGGGCCTGGCCCAGGTCGGCCGCGAGGACAACTTCTTCGAACTCGGCGGCAGCTCGCTGCTGGCCGTCAAGCTGCACCGCCGCATTGATGCGCTGTGGCCGCAGCGCCTGCAGGTCGTCGACCTGTTCCGCTGGCCCACGGTGCAGGGCCTCGCTCAGCAGCTGCAGGGCCGCAGCGCTGGCAGTACACCGACTGAGGGTGCGGCTGATGCGGCCCGGCTGCGCGGCGAGGCCCGCCGCCAGCGCCTGCAACGCCCGCGCGCCGGCGAGCGACCCGCCGCCTGACACGACATTCAGACAGGACTTCATCCCATGCATTCCCTCCCGCACGCCGAGAGCAACGACGCTAGCAACGACGACAGCGATCCCGCGCTGAGCCTGGCCATCATCGGCATGGCCGGTCGCTTCCCGCAGGCCGAGACGCTGGACGCCTTCTGGCAGCTGCTGATCGAGGGCCGCGAGGGCATTCGCCGCTTCAGCGTCGAGGAGCTGCGCCAGGCCGGCGTGCCCGAGGAGGAGTTCTCGCAGCCCGACTATGTGCCGGCCGGCGCGGTGATCGAGGACGTGGCCGGCTTTGATGCCGCCTTCTTTGCGATGAACCCGCGCGAGGCGGCCTGCACCGATCCACAGCAGCGGCTCTTCCTCGAAGTGGCCTGGGCGGCGCTGGAGCATGCCGGGGTCGACCCGCAGCGCGAGCCGGGCCGTATCGGCATCTTTGCCGGCAGTTCGCGCAACCAGTACCTGGTCGATCATCTGCTGAGCCAGCCCGAGGCCCAGCTGCCCGGCGCGCTGCAGCTGGTGATGGGCAATGACAAGGACTACATCGCCGGTCGCAGCGCCTACAAGCTGGGCCTGACCGGGCCGGCCGTCAATGTGCAATCGGCCTGTTCGACCTCGCTGGTCGCCGTGCACCTGGCGGCGCAAAGCGTGCTCAACGGCGAGTGCGAGCTGGCGCTGGCCGGCGCCGCCTCGCTGACCCGCCTGGGCACGCAGGGCTATGTCTATACCGAGGGCGGCATCGCCGCGCCTGATGGCCATTGCCGGCCCTTCGATGCCGGCGCCCAGGGCACGGTGCCGGGCTGCGGTGTGGCCGCCGTGGTGTTGAAGCGGCTGGACCGGGCGCTGGCCGATGGTGATCTCGTCCACGCCGTCATCCGCGGCTCGGCCATCAACAACGATGGCCGCGACAAGAGCAGCTTCACCGCGCCCTCGGTGGCCGGGCAGGCGGCGGTGATTGCCGAGGCCCTGGCGGTGGCCGGTCTGGAGCCGCAGGACATCGACTTCATCGAGGCGCATGGCACGGCGACGGCGCTGGGTGATCCGATTGAGGTCACGGCGCTGCAGCAGGTCTATGGCGCGGCCGGCGTGCCGGCCGGCGCGGTGGTGCTCGGCTCGCTGAAATCGAACTTCGGCCATATGGACGCCTGCTCCGGTGTCGCTGGCCTGATCAAGACGGTGCTGGCCTTGCAGCACGCCGCGCTGCCGCCGACGCTGCACTACCAGCAGCCCAATCCCAATATCGACTTTGCTGCCAGTGCTTTTCGCGTCAGCGCCGCCGCCGAGCCCTGGCCGGCGCGCGGCCGGCCGCGGCGGGCGGCGGTCAGCAGCTTTGGCGTGGGCGGCACCAATGCCCATGTGGTGCTGGAGCAGGCGCCGGCTGCGGCGCACGACGCTGAAGCAACGGCCGGGGCTCAGCTGCTGGTCCTCAGCGCTCGCAGCCGCAGCGCGCTGCAGGCCCAGCAAGCGGCGCTGCTCGCGCATTGGAACGCTCATCCCGAGCTCGATGCCGGCGCGGTTGCGGCGACGCTGTGGCATGGCCGCCAGCAGCTGCGCTGGCGCGCGGCGCTGGCCTGCAGCGATGCTGCCGATGCCCGCCAGCGTCTGGCTCAGCCGCTGCCGGTGCGCGAGGCGCCAGCACAGCGGCCGGCGCTGGTCTTCATGTTCCCCGGCCAGGGCGCCCAGCAGCTGGGCATGGGCCGTGCACTGGCCGCGCAACTGCCGGGCTTTGCCGCCGAGTTGCAGGCCTGCAATGCGGTGCTGCAGCGGCTCGGCTGGGGCCATGATCTGCTGGACTTGATCTGGGCCGAGGGCGGCGACAAGGCGCGCGCCGAACAGCTGCTCGCGCAGACCGAGCTGACCCAGCCGGCGCTGTTCGCGATCGAATGGTCGCTGGCCACGGTGCTGCGCCTGCTCGGCCTGGAGCCGGACGCGATGATTGGCCACAGCCTCGGCGAATGGGTGGCCGCCGCGCAGGCCGGCGTGTTCACGCGCGATCAGGCGCTGGAGGCGGTCATGTGGCGCGGGCGTCTGATGGCGGCGCAGCCCACCGGGCGCATGCTGGCCGTCGGTCTCGGCGAAGCGGCGGCCGAGGCGCTGTTGGGCCCGGGGCTGTGGCTGGCCGCCGTCAACGGACCGGCGCAATGCAGCCTGTCTGGCGAGGCGGCGGCGCTCGCGGCACTGGCCGCGCGGCTGCAGGCCGAGGGCGTGGCCTGCCAGTGGCTGGCCACCTCGCACGCCTATCACAGCGGCCTGATGCAGGGCGCGCTGGCGCCGTTTGGCGAGCTGCTGTCGCGCTGGCAGCTGCAGGCGCCGCAGCGGCCCTTTATTTCCAATGTCAGCGGCGACTGGATACGCGCCGAAGATGCACAGTCGGTCGCCTACTGGCAGCAGCAGCTGCTGGCGCCGGTGCGCTTCCATGCCGGGCTGCAGACGGTGGCGCCGGGCGCGGCCTTGCTGCTGGAACTGGGCCCCGGCCGCGCGCTCAGCCGCATGGCCGGCGCCTGCTGGCCCGACGATGCCAGCCGCCTGGCCCTGCCGCTGCAGCCCAAGGCCGATGCCTCGGGCAGCCAGGGCACGGCGGAAGGCTGGCGCCAGTGGCTCGATGCCTGGGCGCAGGCCTGGACCTTTGGCCTGGCCCTGCCCGCTGCGCTGCAGCCACGCGCACAGTGCAAGGCAGTGCTGCCCAGCTATCCCTTCGAACATGAGCCGCATTGGGTGCCGGCCTCGCGCACGGCGCCGGCCGGTGGCCGCCGCGCCGAGCTGCGCGACTGGTGCGGCCTGCCCAGCTGGCAGCGCCTGCCGGCCGGTCCGCGTGTTCAGCCGCAGGCCCAGTCACAGGCCCAGCCACGGCGCTGGTACCTGGCCCGTGAGCAGGCCCAGGGCCAGTCCTGGCTGCCGCGTGCCGCCGGCTGGCGTTCGGTGCAGGCGCCGGGCCCGCAGTCCTCGGCCTGGTCGCATTGGCTGGAGGAATGGCGCGAGCAATGGCGCAGCGCGCCGGGCGCCGTGGTCTGCGCCTGGGGCCTGGCCGAGCCACTGACACCGCGGCAGGAATTCCTCTCGCTGCAGCAGTTGCTGCGCGGCCTGGCCGCCGATGTGCAGGCGCTGGATCTGGCCGAACCGCTGCCGGTGCAACTGCTCTGCCGCGGCAGTGCGGCCGTGCTCGATGGCGAGGCGCTGCTGCCGGCGCGTGCCGTCTGGCGCGGCCTGGTCGGCACGGCGGCGGCCGAATGGCCGCAGCTGGCGCTGCAGCTGATTGATCTGGGCGCCGAAGCGCCGAGCGAAGCGCAGGCCGAGCGGCTGGGTCTGGCGTCCACGGCGGCTGCCGCGCTGGAACCCTGGTGGCAGGCCTGGCGGGGCCAGAGCCGCTGGGTGGCCGCTGAGTTCAGTGGCAGCGTCGAGCAACTGCCCTCCGGGTTCTCGCTGCCGAGCGGCAGCCATGTGCTGATCAGCGGTGGCCTGGGCGGCATGGGCCTGACGTTTGCGCGCGCCCTGGCTGGCAGCGTGGCCGATCTGCGCCTGACGCTGCTGGGCCGCAGTCCGCTGGAGCAGGGGCCGGCCGCTGTCGTCGCGCAGCGCCGCGAGGCCTTGCGCGAGCTGCAAGGGCTGGGCGCGCAGCTGCGCTATCTGGCGCTGGATGTGGCCGATGCGGCGGCACTGCAGGCGCTGGCGCAGGACTGCGCCCGCCCCGACGCCTTCGGCGGGCCGGTGAACGCGATCCTGCATACCGCCGGGGTGGCCGGCGGTGCGCTGCTCGACCAGCTCGACGAAGCGGCACTCGATGCCGTGTTCGCCCCCAAGGTGCAGGGCAGCCTGAATCTGCTGCAGGCCTTCGACGGTCCGGCACTGCAGGTCATGCTGATGTGCAGCTCGCTGAGCCCCTGGGCGCCGGGGCTGGGCCAGGCGCATTACGCCGCGGCCAATGCCTTCCAGGCCGCACTGGCGCAAGCCTGGCGTGGTGTGGCGCGGCTGGTGGCGGTGGACTGGTGCGCCTGGAGCGAGGTCGGCATGGCCGCCAGGATCAGCGGCTCGCTGGCCCAGGCCGGCGGCCACAACGAGATCCAGCCGGCCCAGGCCGCCCGGCTGCTGCCGCTGCTGCTGGGCTCAAGCGAGCCGCTGTGGATGGTGTCGCCGCAGCCGCTGGCCCAGGTCCAGCAGCAGACGGCCGTCTTCAATCGCGAACTGCTGCAAGGCAAGCTGCCCGACGCCGAGCTGCCGGATCTTGCAGCCGATGAGGGCGCTTCGACGCTGCAACGCCGCGTGTCGGCGCTGTGGCAGCAGCTGCTCGGTGTGGCGGCACCCGCATCGGACGCCGACTTCTTTGCGCTTGGCGGACATTCGCTGCTGGCCACGCAGCTGCTGGCTCAGCTGCGCCGCCAGCTGCAGCTGGAGCTGCCGCAGAACTTTGTCTTCGAGCATCCCGGCTTTGCGTCGATGTGCGCGGCGCTGGAGGCGCTGCAGGCCGCCGGCGCCGAGGCACCTGCAGAAGCGGCGACCGAAGCGTCGCCAATCGAGCCGAGCGATGAGCATCCGGCCTCTTTTGCCCAGCAGCGCATGTGGATGCTGGAGCAGATGGCGCAGGGCGCGCCGCTGTACCACATGCCCTCGGCCTGGTGGCTGGATGGTGGTGTGGATGAGCAGGCGCTGGAGCAGGCCTTGCAGCAGCTGTTGGCTCGCCACGAGGTGCTGCGCAGCGGCCTGCATTGGAGCGAGATCGGCTTGGTGCAGCGTGCGCTGCCGCCGCCGGCACGTCTGCTGCACACCGAGGCCTTCGAGGGCGAGGCCGAGGCAGCGCTGGCGCTGGCCCGCCAGTGGATTGCTGAGCCTTTTGCGCTGCAGCAGGGGCAGATGATCAAGGCGCGGCTGTGGCGCTGGGCCGATGGCCGCGCGCTGTTCGTGCTCTGCCAGCACCACATCGCGTCCGACGGCTGGTCCACCGGCATTCTGTTGCGCGAGCTGCAGCAGGCCTATCGCGCCGCCCTTGCTGGACAAAGCCCCGCGTGGCCGGCGCTGCCCATGCAGTACCGCGACTACGCGCGGGCGCAGCGCGAGCTGCTGCGCGGCCCGCGGCTGGAGCGCCAGCTGGCCCATTGGCGCGAGCGCCTGGCCGATGCGCCGCTGCTGAGCAGCTGGCCGGCCGACCGGGCCCGGCCGCCGCTGCCGTCCAGCACCGGCGGCGTGCTGCAGTTCGAGCTGAGCGCCTCGCTGTGCCAGGGCCTGCAAGGGCTGGCGCAGGCGCATCAGGCCACGCTGTTCATGACGCTGATGTGCGCCCATATGCTGATGCTGGCGCGGCTCAGCGGGCAGGATGAGGTGTGCGTCGGCACGCCGGTGGCCGGCCGCCAGCAGGAGGGCTGGGAGCCGCTGGTTGGCTTCTTTGTCAACACGCTGGTGCTGCGGGCTCGTTTCCCCGCCGAGCAGACGCTGAGCCAGGCCTTGTCGGCGGTGCGTCAGGTCGCGCTGGATGCGTTTGCGCACCAGGACCTGCCGTTTGAGCAGGTGGTGGAGCAGCTGCAGCTGCCGCGCGACAGCAGCCGCACGCCGCTGTTCCAGACCCTGCTGACGCTGCAGGCCGGCAACACCCAGGCGCTGGACCTGGCCGAGCTGAGCAGCCGTGCCGAAGCGTTGCATCCGGGCGGCTCGCAGTTCGATGTCTCGCTGAGCCTGACGCCGCTGCAGCAGGGACTCGGCGTCAGCATCGAGTACCGCCGCGATCTCTTCGATGCCGAGACGGTGCAGCGCCAGGCCGCCCGCTTCATCCACGTGCTGGAACAGCTGGTGCGCGAGCCGCAGGCGCGGGTGGGCGGTGGCTGGTGGCTGCTGCCGGGCGAGCGCGAGGCGCTGCTGCGCCAGCCGCCTGTCGAGCCTTTTGCACAAGCCTTCGATCAACGCCCGCTGCACGAGCAGCTGCTGGACCTGGCCACGCGCCACGCCAGCCGGCCGGCACTGCTGGATGAGACCCAGCAGCTCAGCTACGCCGAACTGGCCGAAGCGCTGCGCCGCCAGGCCACGGTGCTGCGCCGCTGGGGCGTGGGGCGCGGCGTCGTCGTTGGCCTGCATCTGAACCGCGGCGTGGCCACGGCGGTCGCGCAACTGGCCGTGCTGGCCGCCGGTGGCGCCTTCCTGCCGCTGGACCCGGCCTACCCGGCCGCGCGGCTGGCCTACATGCTCGGCGACGCCCGGCCCCTGCTGGTGCTCAGCGAACACGAGGCGCCGCCGCAAGACCTGACCCTGGTGCCGGGCTGGCGCTCGCTGGCCGCGCTGCAGACGGAAGCTGCCGCGACCGAACCGCAGCCGCTGCCCGCGGTGCAAGGCGCCGACCTGGCCTATGTCATCTACACCTCCGGCTCGACCGGCCAGCCCAAGGGCGTGCTGCTGGGCCATCGCGGCCTCAGCCACCTGACTCACGCGCAGGGCCGGCTGTTCGACATCCAGCCGGGCCAGCGGGTGCTGCAATTCGCCTCGCTGAACTTCGACGCCTCGGTGTCCGAGCTGGCCACCACGCTGGCCGCCGGGGCGCTCCTGTGCATCCCCTCGCGCGAGGCGCTGATGCCGGGGGCGGCGCTGCAAGCCACGCTGCAGGACTGGGCCATCGAGGTGGCCACGCTGCCGCCGGTGGCGCTGAATCTGCTGGACGCCGAGACGCTGCCCGAGCTGCGCCTGTTGATCACCGCCGGCGAAGCCTGCCCGGCGGCGCTGGCGGCCCGCTGGCTGCCGGGCCGGCGCCTGCTCAATGCCTACGGCCCGACCGAGCTGACCGTCTGCGCCACGGCCCAAACGCTGCAAGCCGAACAGCTGGAACAAGGCGTGGTGCCCATCGGCCAACCGATCGCCAATGCGCGCGCCTATGTGCTGGACGAGCAGGGCGAACCGGTGCCAGCCGGCGTGACCGGCGAGCTCTGGCTCGGTGGCGAAGGCCTGGCCTGGGGTTACCTCGGCCGAGCCGGCATGACGGCCGAACGCTTTGTGCCCGACGCGCTGAGCGGCCAGGCCGGGGCGCGGCTCTACCGCTCCGGCGATCTGGCGCGCTGGCGGCGTGATGGCACGCTGGAATTCCTCGGCCGCAGCGACGATCAGCTCAAGCTGCGCGGCATCCGCGTCGAGCTCGGCGAGGTGCAGGGCGCGCTGGCGGCGCTGCCGGGCGTGCAGGCGGCGGCGGTGCTGGTGCAGCGCAGTGCACAGCAGCAGATGCAGCAGCCGGAGCTGGTCGGCGTGCTGGTGGCTCCGGGGCAGACGGCCGTGCAGCTGCGCCAGGCGCTGGCCCAGCGGCTGCCGGAGCATCTGCTGCCGGGCCGGCTGCTGCTGCTGGAGGCACTGCCGCAGACGGCCAATGGCAAGGTCGACAAGGCCGCGCTCGAGCGGCTGCTGGCCGAGCGGCCGCGCGAGGACGCTGCGGCCTACGAGGCGCCGCAAACCGAGCTGCAGCAGCAGCTGGCGCAGCTGTGGCAGCAGCTCTTGGGCTGCGAGCGGGTCGGGCTCAACGACCACTTCTTCCTGCTCGGCGGACATTCGCTGCTGGCCACGCGTTTGACGGTGCAGCTGCGCGAGCAGCTGGGCTTGACGCTGTCGCTGCGTGATCTGTTCGAGACGCCACTGCTGGCCGATCTGGCGGCGCGCTGCGAGGCCTTGCAGCAAGCGGCTGCCGAGCTGGACGACATCGAGTATTGAGCCGCGCAAGCGGCATAGGCGCCGGGCCCGCAGGGGCCTTGGACGCTGGAGGACGGGGCAATGGACATCGAACACACACTGACGGCCAGACTGGCTGATTTCGCGGCTCGCGGCGCACGCTTCAGCGTCGTCGAGGGCAAGCTGCGTAGCCAGGGCGCGCAGGCGGTGCTCGACGCCGCCGAGCTCGCTTGGGTGCGCCAGCATCGCGACGCCTTGATCGCTCTGCTGACGCAGGACCAGGCGGCGACACGGCTGCAGGCACTGCCACGGCCGGCGCAGCTGCCGCTGTCGGCCGCGCAGCAGCGGCTCTGGTTCATGGACCAGCTCGATCCCGGTAGCCCCAGCTACAACATCCCGGCCGCCTTTCTCGTCGAAGGTGAACTCGATGTGGCGGCGCTGAGCGCGGCGATTGACGCGCTGGTTCAGCGTCACGAGAGCCTGCGCACCGTCTTCATCGCGCCCAGCGAAGCGCAGCCGCAGGCCACGCAGCGGGTGCTCGAAGCGATGCCGGGCATTCTGCGTGTCGAGACGTTCGCAGGCAGCGGCCGCGAGGCCTGCCAGCGCCGCGCCGATAAGGAGGCGCGCGAGCCCTTTGATCTGTCCCAGGGGCCGCTGCTGCGCGTGCGCTATGCACAGCGTGCCGAAGGCGAGACTGGGCCGCAGCTGCTGTGCATCACCGTTCACCACATCATTGCCGACGGCTGGTCGATGGCGGTGCTGACCCGCGAGCTGGCCGAGGCCTATGCCGCCGCGCTGCAGGGCGGCAGCCCGGACTGGACGCCGCTGGCCTTGCAGGTGGCCGACCACGCCCTGTGGCAGCAGCAACCGGCGCAGCAGCGCCAGCTGCAGGAGGCGCTGGGCTACTGGCAGCAGCGCTTGGCCGGCGCGCCGGCTCTGCTGGCCTTGCAGACCGACCGGCCGCGGCCGGCGGTGCAGGGCCAAGCCGGCGCGCACCACGGCTTCATCATTCCGCCGGGGCTGGCCGAGCGCTTGCGCACGCTGGCCCATCAGGAAGGGGCGACGTTGTTCATGGTGCTGCAGGCGGCGCTGGCGCTGCTGCTCGGGCGGCTGTCGGGGCAGACCGATGTCTGCGTCGGCACGCCGGTGGCCGGCCGCACCGAGGCGGCGCTGGAGGGCTTGATCGGCTGCTTCCTGAACAGCCTGGTGCTGCGTACCGATCTGTCCGAGCCGGGCAGCTTCCGCGAACTGTTGCGCCAGGTGCGCGCCCAAACGCTGGCGGATTTCGACCATCAGGCGCTGCCTTTCGAGCGTCTGGTCGATGCGCTGAATCCCGAGCGTAGCAGCGCCTACAGCCCGCTCTACCAGGTGATGCTGGTGCTGCAGAACACGCCGCCGGTGCGCTGGGCCTTGAGCGGTGCGCAGCTGCAGCCGCTGGCCGGTGAATCGGGCTCGGCCAAGCTGGACCTGCGCCTCTCGGTCACCGAGATGCCCGAAGGCCTGTACTGCGGCATCGAGTACCGCAGCGCCTTGTTCGATGCAGCCACGATTGCCGGCTGGGCCGCGGCCTGGCAGACGATTCTGGACGCGCTGTCGCTCAACCCCGATCTGCCCTGCCAGCGCCTGCCCAGCTGCTCGGCCGCCGAGGGCGCGCGGCGGCGCCGCTTCTGGGCCGAGCAGATGCCCGGCATTGCCAGCGAGCCGCAAGACGCGCTGCGTCTGCCGGGGCTGCCGGCCCATGTGCTGGCGCTCTGGCAGCGCGCGCTGCAGCAGGCGCCACAGGCCTTGGCCGTTCAACAGCATGAGCGCTGCTACAGCCATGCCGAGCTGGCCGCACAGGCGCTTGCCCTGGGGCGGCAGCTGCAGGCCTGCGGTCTGCGGCCGGGCCAGACGGTGGCCGTGCTCAGCGACGATCCCCTGCTGCAGCTGCGCAGCATGCTGGCCCTGATGTGGGCGGCGGCGGTGTTTATGCCGCTTGATCCCAAGCAGGCGCCGCGGCGTCTGCAATCGATGCTGGCCGCCGCCCGACCGACACTGCTGCTGCACGATGCTGATAGCGCAGCGCTGACCGCCGAGTTCAACGCCTCATGGGGAGACAGCGGCCCGCGCTGCATCGATGCCACCGGCTTCGCGTTCGCCAACGCAGCGCTATCGCCAACCGATGCCGACTTCGCCGGCCCCTGGCAGGCGCTCGCGCCGGACGCGCCGGTCTATCTCTACTTCACCTCGGGCAGCAGCGGCGAGCCCAAGGGCGTGCTCGGCCGTTCGCAGGGCCTGGCCCATTTCATCGACTGGGAATGCCGCAGCCTGGCGCTGGATGCCGGCACGCGGGCCAGCCAGCTGACACCGGCCAGCTTCGACGTCTATCTGCGCGAGGTCTGGGCGCCGCTGGCGGCCGGCGGCAGCGTTCATCTGCCGCCGCCGGTGCGCACGCTGTCGCCCGAAGCGCTGTGCGACTGGCTGCAGGCGGCCGGCGTGACGCTGATGCATGCGGTGCCGACGCTGTGGCGCCATCTGATGGCGGCCGCGCTGAGTCCCGAGCGCCTGCCGGCCTTGCGACAGCTGGTGCTGGCCGGCGAGCCGCTGCTGGGCGTCGATGTGCAGCGCTGGCGCACGCTGATGGGCGCCGAGGCTGAGCTGTTCAATCTCTACGGTCCGACCGAGACGACGCTGGCCAAATGCGTCTACAGGCTGCCGATCGAGGCTCATGTCGAAAATGGATGGCCGACACACCTGCCGGTCGGCCGGCCGCTGCCCGGCGCGCAGCTGCTGGTGCTGGACGAGGCCTTGCAGCCCTGCGCCGAGGGCCAGCTGGGCGAGGTTTATCTGCGCACGCCATATCGCAGTCTCGGCTATCTGGGCGCCGATGAAGGCCATGGCGAGGTCTGGGTGCCCAACCCGCTGCGCCGCGACGCTGCCGATCTGCTCTACCGCAGCGGCGATCTGGGCCGCTGGACTGCCGCCGAGGGCCTGACGCTGCAGGGCCGGCGCGATGGCCAGATCAAGCTGCGCGGTGTGCGCATCGAGCTGGCCGAGGTTGAGCAGGCGCTGATGCAGCTCGAGGGCGTGCAGGCGGCGGCCGCGGCGCTGCAGGGCGAGGGTGCACAGCGCCGGCTGATTGGCTATCTGCGCCTGGCCGATGGCAGTGCCAGCGTCGATGAGGCTCGCCAGCAGGCCTGGATGCAGGCCTTGCGCGAGCGCCTGCCCGAGGCCGCCTGCCCGGCCGAGCTGATGGTGCTGGCGCAATGGCCGCTGACCCGCAGCGGCAAGCTCGATCGCCGTGCGCTGCCGGCGCCGCTGCCACAGGCCGAGGCCGAGCAGCCGCTGCAGACGGCCACCGAGCAGGGCCTGGCACGGCTCTGGCAAGCGCTGCTGGGCGGCGAGCTGCCGGGGGCGCTGGCGCATTTCTTCCGCCAGGGCGGCCATTCGTTGCTGGCCACCCGGCTGGTGGCCGGCGTGCGCGAGCAGTTCGGCCTGGCACTGCCGCTGCGTGCGGTGTTCGAGGCGCCGCAGCTGCGCGCGCTGGCCGCCGCCATCGATGCGCTGCGTGAGCAGGCCGACGCGGCCGCCCCGGCGCTGCAGGCGCTGCCCCGGCAGCCCGAGCAGCTGCAGCGTTTTGCGCTCAGCCCGGGCCAGGAGCGGCTGTGGTTCCTGCACCAGCTCGAAGGCGAGGCGGCGGCCAGCGCCGGGCTCTACAACACGCCGCAGGCACAGTGCTGGAGCGGCCCGCTGGACGCAGCGGCGCTGGCGCAGGCCTGGACGCAGCTGCAGCGTCGCCACGAGCTGCTG
The DNA here is from genome assembly GCF_058794035.1 of Roseateles sp. GW835-FHT13E02. Lineage (NCBI taxonomy): Bacteria > Pseudomonadati > Pseudomonadota > Betaproteobacteria > Burkholderiales > Sphaerotilaceae > Roseateles > Roseateles sp. GW835-FHT13E02. The sequence continues at coordinate 28,008 of NZ_JBXAGJ010000009.1, read as the reverse complement.
CGCGCCGACATCGAGCAGCAGGCCGACGGCGAGCTGCTGCTGCGCGTCCACCCCGAGCCGCTGGCTGTGCTGCAGTGGGCCGAGGCGGACAGCGAGGCGGCGCTGCAGGCGCTGGTCGATGCCTGCGTGGCCGAAGCTTTCGCGCTGGACCGTGCGCCGCTGGCGCGGCTGCGGGCGATACGCGGGCCGGCCCGAGCCCAGGAGCAAGAGCCTAACGAAGAGATGGCGCAGACGGTGCTGGTGCTGGTGCTGCATCACGCCATCACCGATGGCGTCGCGCTGGCGCTGCTGTTCGAGGAGCTGTTCAGCGCCTACCGTGCCGCCTGTGGTGAGGGCGTGGTACTGCCCGAGCTGGCGCTGCAATACGTCGACTACGCGCATTGGCAGCGCAGCGCGGCGGCACAGCAGCAGGCCCAGGCGCAGCGCAGCTTCTGGCTGCAGACGCTGGCCGGCCTGCCGGCGCTGCTGGAGCTGCCAAGCGACCGGTCGCGCGGCAGCCAGCTGAGTGCGGCGGCCGATCGCGTCGCCTTCGCGCTGCGGCCCGAGCTGCGCGCACCGCTGGCCGCGCTGTGCCAGGCGCAGGGCTGCACGCTGTTCATGCTCAGCGCCGCGCTGCTCAGCGTGCTGCTGGGGCGCAGCAGTGCGCAGCGCGATGTCTGCCTGGGCACGCCGGTGGCCAACCGCCAGCTGCCGGGCACCGAGCAGATGCAGGGCTTCTTTGTCAACACGCTGCCGCTGCGTCTGCAATGGCAGCCCGAGCTGGGTCTGGTCGACTATCTGCAGCAGGTGCGCGAGCGGGCGCTGCAGGCCTTTGCCCATCAGGACCTGCCCTTTGAGCAGATCGTCGAGGCGCTGCAGCTGCCGCGCAATACCGGCCACGAGCCACTGTTCCAGGTGCTGCTGCTGGTTGCCGAGGGCGGCCGGCCGCTCAGCTCGGCCGCCGGGCTGACACGGCAGAGCTGGCCGGTCGGTGGCCGCGGCGCCAAGTTCGACATCAGCGTCGGCTTGCAGGACGGCGAGCAGGGTCTGGTCGGCGCCTTCGAGTACCGCAGCGATCTGTTTGATCGCGACACCATCGCCCGCCTGGCCCAGACCTTCTGCCGCTGGCTGGAGCTGGCGGCCCAGGCCAGCACGCTGCCGCTGGGCCAGTGGCCGCTGTGCACGGCGCTGGAGTTGCAGCGCGCCGCCCACGAATGGAACGCCACCGGCCACGCCGCGCGGCCGCTGGTCTGGATGCACCAGTGGCCGCAGCGGCAGCTGGCGGCCCATGCCGATGCGCCGGCCTTGGTTGTGGACGGTCAAATATGGAGTTATGCGCAGCTGGAGGTGCGCAGCAACCAGCTGGCGCGGGTGTTGCGGGCACGCGGTGCGGCGACCGAGCGGCGTATCGCCGTCTGTCTGCCGCGCACGGCTGAACTGATCCCGGTGCTGCTGGCGGTGTTGAAAACCGGCGCCGCCTATGTGCCGCTGGATCCGGCCTATCCGGTCGGGCGCTTGCAGCACATGTTGGCCGACAGTGCTGCGCTGCTGTGCATCAGCACGGCCGAGACGGCAGCGCTGCTGGGTGCAGGCGAGACCGAGCAGCTGCCGCTGGCCGCGCTGTGCGCGCTGGCCGATGCCGAGCCGGACACGCCCTTGCATGTGCCCATCGCCGCCGAGCAGCTGGCCTATCTGATCTACACCTCGGGTTCGACCGGCCGGCCCAAGGGCGTGGGCATCAGCCACGGCAATGCGGCCAGCTTCCTGGCCTGGACGGCCACCGTGTTCGAGCCGGCGGCGATGCGCGCCGTGCTGGCCGCGACCTCGGTCTGCTTTGACCTCTCGATCTTCGAGATCTTCGCGCCCTGGGTGCAGGGCGGTGCCTGCTGGCTGGCGCCCTCGGTGCTGGCGCTGGCCGAAGATCCCGCGGCCTACCCGGTCAGCCTGGTCAATACCGTGCCGTCGGCGATGACCGAGCTGCTGCGCCTGGGCGCGCTGCCGGCCACGGTTCAGGTCGTCAATCTGGCCGGCGAGATGCTGCCGCGCGCGCTGGTGCAGGCCTTGCACGACAGCGCGCCGCAGCTGCAGGTCTACAACCTCTACGGGCCGACCGAGGACACCACCTATTCGACCTGGGCGCTGATGCCGCGCGGGCAGGGCGGGCTCTGCGATATCGGCCGTCCGATGCTGGGCAGCCAGGCCTATGTGCTCGATGATCAGGGCCAGCTCGTGCCGCCCGGCGTCGTTGGCGAGCTCTATCTGGCCGGCGACGGCCTGGCCCGCGGCTATCTGGGCCAGCCGGGGCTGACGGCCGAGCGCTTTGTGCCCAATCCCTGGTCGGCCGAGGGCGGGCGCATGTACCGCACCGGCGACCGCGCCCGCTACCGCCGCGACGGCGTGCTTGAATGCCTGGGTCGCATCGATCACCAGATCAAGCTGCGCGGCTTCCGCATCGAGCTCGGTGAGGTCGAGGCCGTGCTGGCCGAGCACCCGGCCGTCGAGCAGGTGCTGGCCGTGGTGCGCGCCGATGCTGCCGGCGATCAGGCGCTGTGCGCCTACTACAGCTGCAAGCCGGGCCAGGCCGACCCCGGCGCCGCCGTGCTGCTGGCGGGGGCGGCACGAAAGCTGCCGGCCTATATGCTGCCCAGCCATCTGATCGCCTTGCAGGCCTTTGTGCTGACGCCCAATGGCAAGCTGGATCGCAGCGCGTTGCCGGCGCCGGCCTCAGCGTCTGAGGCCGCATCTGCCGCGGCGCTCGATGCTGACGGCCCGTTGAGCGAGATCGAGGCGGCGCTGGCCGGGGCCTGGCAGCGGGTGCTGGGGCGCGCGCCGGCCCACAAGCGGCAGGACTTCTTTGCCGCCGGCGGCCACTCGCTGCTGGCCACGCGCCTGGTCGCGGCTCTGCGTGCCGATACCGGCCTGGAGCTGCCGCTGCGGCGCATCTTCGAGGGATCGGCCTTTGCCGATCTGGCCACAGCCTTGCAGGCGATGGCGGCTGCAGCCTCGGCGCAGCCCTCGCTGCCCACGCCGCAGCGGCGTCCGGCGGACGCGCCGCGCCGCGCTTCGCCGGCGCAGCAGCGGCTGTGGTTCCTGCAGCATCTGGACGGCGATCGCTCGCCCTACCAGATCGCCACCGCGCTGCAGATCGAGGGCGCGCTGGACGCCGCCACGCTGCAGGCCGCGCTGGATGCGGTGGTGCAGCGCCATGAGGGCCTGCGCGCGGCTTTCGACACGGTGGACGGCGCCGTCGTGCTGCGCCTCCATGAGGCGCCGGGCTGGCAGTGGCAAACGCTGGAGCTCGCGGCGCTGCCGCTGGCCGAGGCGCGGGCGCAGGCGCTCTGGCGGGTGCAGGCGACCGTGCAGCAAGGCATGGACATTGCTCGCGATCCGCTGTTCCAGGCGCTGCTGATCAAGCTGTCGCCCGCGCAGCATGTGCTCTTGCTGCGCATGCATCACATCGTCTCGGACGGTTGGTCGCTGGGCGTGCTGATGCGCGAGATGGGCGAGGCCTACGCGGCGCTGGCCGCTGGCCAGGTGCCGGACTGGGCGCCGCTGCCGCTGCAGTACGCCGACCATGCCCATGCCCAGCTGGACGCGATAGCCAGCGGCGCTCTGCAGGCGCAGCTGGACTACTGGACCGGGCGGCTGCGCGCTGCGCCGGCGCTGCTGGATCTGCCGCTGGATCATCCGCGCCCGGCGCGGCCCAGCTTCCAGGGCGCGCGGCTGCCCTTCAGCGTCGACGCCGCCACGCTGGCTGGCCTGCAGGCCTTGGCGCAGCGCCAGGGCGCCAGCCTGTTCATGGTGCTGGCCGCCGCGCTGCACGTGCTGCTGGCACGGCTGTCGCGTCAGCATGACATCTGCCTGGGCCTGCCGATTGCCAACCGCCGCCATGCCGAGCTGGAAGGCCTGATCGGCTATTTTGCGAACACCCTGGTGCTGCGCACGGAATCGACACCGGCGCAGCCCTTCACCGAGCTGCTGGCCCAGGTGCGCGAGCGCCTGCTGCAGGCTTACGAACACCAGGATTTGCCCTTCGAGAGCCTGGTCGATGCGCTGGGCCTGTCGCGCGAGGCGGCGGTCAATCCGCTGTTCCAGGTGATGCTGGTGCTGCAGAACGCGGCCACCGAGGCCCCCCAGCTGCCGGGGCTGCGTGTCAGCCCGCTGGCCTTCGAACGGCTGGAATCGCAGTTCGACCTGACGGTGGCGGTGCAGGAGCAGGACGGCGCACTGCAGGGCGTGTTCGAGTTCAGCAGCGATGTGCTGGAAGCTCCGACGGTGCAGGCCTGGGTTGCGCTGTGGCAGCAGCTGCTGGCCGCGATCAGCCTTGACGCCAGCCGGCCGCTGCTGGCGCTGTCGCTGGCGCCCGGGCCGCAACGCGTCGCGCTGTGGGCCGCCCGCCAGGGGCCGGCCTGGAGCGATGGCGGCTGCTGGCATGCGCTGCAGGCCTTCGAGGCGCAGTGCCGCGCGCATCCGGCGCGCGCGGCCGTCGTTGACGGCGGCGAGACGCTCAGCTTCAGCGCGATCGACGCCTGGTCGACCCGCTGGGCCCAGCAGCTGCAGGCGGCTGGCGTCGCGCCTGAGCAGCGAGTGGCGATCTGCATGGACCGCAGCTGGCGCATGATTGGCGCGCTGCTGGCGGTCTGGAAGGCCGGCGCTGCCTATGTGCCGCTGGACCCCGCCTACCCGGCCGCGCGGCGTCAGGCCATGCTTGACGATGCGCAGGCGGTGCTGCTGCTCAGCGATGTCCGCCATCGCGAGGCGATGCAGGCGCATGGCCTGCCGCTGTTCTGCGTGGACGAGAACCTGCCGGCAGACCTTGCGCCCTTGGTGCAGCCGCCTCGCCATGCGCTGCAGGCGGCCTATGTGATCTACACCTCCGGTTCGACCGGCCGGCCCAAGGGCGTGGTCGGCACACATGGCGCGCTGATGCGCCTGGCCCAGGTCCATGCCGAGACGCTGCTGCGACCGCTGGGCCCGGGCCCGCATGCGTGCAGCTTCAACGCCGCGCTGGTGTTTGACGCCTCGCTGTCCGAGCTGAGCCTGCTGCTGGACGGCCAGACCCTGCACGTCTTCCCCGACGAGGTGCGGCTCAGCCCCGAGCTGCTGCGCGCCTTCCTGGTTCGCCACCAGATCGCCGTGTTCGACAGCTCGCCGGCGCAGCTGCGCTATCTGCTCGACGCCGGGCTGGACGCGCCCTGGCCGGCGCGCATCGTCTGCGGTGGCGAGGCGATCTCGCGCGATCTGTGGGCGCGGCTGGGTGGCCTGGCTGGCACCCGGGTCTTCAATGCCTATGGCCCGACCGAGGCCTGCGTCGATGTGGTGTGGGCGCCGGTCGAGGGCGAGCGGCCCGTGATCGGGCGGCCGCAGCCGGGTGTGCGCTTCGCCATCGTCGATGCGGCGGGTGAGCCGGTCGCCGAGGGCCAGCCGGGTGAACTCTACGTGGCCGGCGTGGCGCAAGCGCGCGGCTACCTGGGCGCCGCAGCGGCCACCGCCGAGCGCTTTGTGCCCGACCCCGACGGCCCGCCGGGCAGCCGCCGTTATGCCACCGGCGATCTGGTGCGCTGGCGCGAGCCGCAGGGGCTGGAGTATCTGGGCCGGGTTGATCAGCAGGTGAAGCTGCGCGGCTTTCGCATCGAGCTGGAGGAGATCGAGGCGCAGCTGGCGCAGCTGCCCGGCGTGCAGGCGGCGGCGGTGCGCCTGCAGTCGAGCGAGCAGGGACCGCAGCTGGCCGCCCATCTGCAGCCGCAGCGCTGGATCGGCGTGCCGCCGCGTGGTGCGCTGGCGCTGGGTGGCCCGCTGGCGGGCGTGGACAGGCTGGACGAGGGCTGGACCGGCGCCTGGCCGCTGCAGGCGAACACGGCAGCGCAAGCCTGGCCGCTGGGCCTGCTGCGCCACCGCTCGCCGCTGCGCCTGCCGCTGGCCGATGGGGGCGAGGCCCGCATCACCAGCCTGGCCCTGCATCCGCAGTGGCGGCGCTGCTTTGATGCCCTGCATGCCGAGGCCTGGCCGGCCTACTTCGCCGGCTCCGCCGTGCTGGGCGAGGCCTGGGACGCGATGTACCAGGTCTTCCCGCAGGCCCAGATGCTGCTGCGCGAGGGCCGCGACACGCTGCTGGGCATCGGCAATGCGGTGTTCCTGCACTGGGACGGTGATGCGAGCGCGCTGCCGGCCGGCTGGGAGGGTGCGCTGCGCGAGGGCCTGGCTGGTGCCGAACGCGGTCAAACCCCTAACGCCTTGGTCGTGCTGGCGGGGGTGATCGATCCGCAGCACAAGTCGCGCAAGCTGGCCGGCTTGATCGTCGATGGCTTCAAGCGCCTGGCCGGCCAGCTGGGCCTGGCGCATGTGCTGGTCGCCTTGCGGCCGCTGGACAAGGTCGCCCATCCGCAGATGGCGATTGCCGACTATGCCCAGCTGCGCGATGAACAGGGCCGCGTCTTTGACCGCTGGTTGCGCCTGCATCTGAACGCCGGCGGCCAGCTGTTGGGCAGTGAGGCGCGCTCGCAGCGGGTCGAGGCACCCTTGACCGACTGGGCGCGCTGGTGCGGCATGCCGCCGGCCGAGGCCGGCAGCTGGACGCCGGGCGACACTTTGGCCCCGGTGCAGCTCGACCCGCAGCGCCAAGTGGGCGTTTATGAGGACCCCTGCATCTGGGTCCGCCATGAGCCGCTGGACATGGGCGCAAGGCGCGACGATCCCTGGCAGGCTTGGCCGAGCCCGGTTACGCAGGCGGTGCAGCAGCTCTGGGTGATCGAGCATGAGGCCTGGCCGGACGGCGATCTCCAGACGCTGCAGGCGCTGGCCGACGCCGAGCCCCAGGCCGGCTGGCCGCAGCCGCTGGCTGGCTTGCGCGAGCACCTGAGCCGGCAGCTGCCGGCTTATATGGTGCCGGCTTGCTGGGCCTGGGCGGCCCGGCTGCCGCTGACGCCCGGCGGCAAGCTCGACCGCCAGGCCCTGCCTGTGCTCAGCGCGCAAGCGCTGGGTGAACGCGGCGATGTGGCGCCGGCCCATCCCAAGGAGGCGGCGCTGTGCCGGGTCTGGGAAGAGGTGCTGGGCGTGCGGCCGGTGGGCCCGGAAGACAATTTCTTTTCGCTCGGCGGCGATTCCATCCAGTCCATCCGCATGCTGGCACGGGCCAAGGACATCGGCCTGGTCTTCTCGGCCCGCCAGGTCTTCGAGCACCAGACGGTGCGTGCCTTGCTGTCGCAATGGCGCGAGCTGCGGCGTGACAGCGCCGAGCAGGGGGCGGTGAGCGGGCCGCTGGAGCTGCTGCCCATCCAGCGCCAGTTCCTGCGCGAGGGCGGCGCTGATTTGCATCACTTCAACCAGGCGGTGCTGCTCGTGCCGCCGGCCGCGCTTGGCCTGGAGGCGCTGCGTGCGATGGCGGCGGCGCTGGTGCAGCGCCATGATGCGCTGCGCCTGGTCTTCAAACAGCATGACCGCCAGTGGCAGGCCGAGCACCGGCCCTGGGACGCGGCGCAGCTCGACCAGCTGGTCGGCGAATGGCAGCTGCCCGATCGCGAGGCGCCTGGCGCCGCCGCGGCGCTGCAGGCGCAGCTCGACCAGGCGCAGGCCAGCCTCGATCTGACCGAGGGGCCGCTGTGGCGTTGGCTGCTGTGCCGTGACGCGCGCGGCGCCTGGCGGCTGCTGTGGGTGGCGCACCACCTGCTGGTCGACGGCGTGTCCTGGCGCATCCTGATGAAGGACCTGCAGCTGCTCTGGTCGCAATGGCAGGACGGCGGCGCGGCGGCTTTGCGCCTGCCGCCCAAGACCGATGCGCTGCAGCACTGGGGCCTGGCGCTGCGCCAGCGCGCCGACAGCCTGGAACTGGCTACCGAGCGCGCCGGCTGGCAGTGGATCAGCCAGGCGCCCGTCGACCCCTGGCCCATCGTGATGGCGCCCGCGCTCGACACCGTGGCCCAGACCCGCAGCCTGCGGCTGCGCCTCGACGAGGCCAGCACCCAGGCCTTGCTGGGGCCCTGCCATCAGGCACTGGAGACACAGATCAACGACCTGCTGCTGGCGGCGCTGGCCTGGGCGCTGCGGCGCTGGGCCGGCATCCGCCATGGCCGTATCGAACTCGAAGGCCATGGCCGCGAGCCCTGGAGCGAGGAGATGGATCTGAGCGAGACGGTTGGCTGGTTCACCAGCGTGTTCCCGCTGCTGCTCAGCACGCCGGCCGACGACGGGGATTGGGCCGGGCTGATCCGCGGCGTCAAGCAGCGGCTGCGCGCTGTGCCGCGCCGCGGTCTGGGCCACGGCCTGCTGCGTGAGCTGGCCACCGCGCCGCTGGCCGCCGGCGAGCCGGCGCCGCTGCTGTTCAACTACCTGGGTCAGTTTGGCGAGGCGGCAAGTGACGAGGGCGATCCGGGTCAGCAGGCCTGGCAACCGGCACCCGAGTCGCCCGGTGCGCTGATGGGCGCAGCAATTCGCCGCACCCATGCCATGGTGCTCAATGGCGGGGTCTACCAGGGCCGGCTGCAGTTCACGCTGGACTTCAACGGCGAGGCCCAGGATGGCGGGCAGATGCAGGCCTTCATGGACGCATTGCAGCTGGGGCTGGAACAGATCGCCCAGGCCTGCCTGGCCATGGCGCCGCCTCGCTGGCCCGACCCGCAAGGCGCGCAGCGCGAGCTGCTGCACGGGCCGGTGGCCGACATGCCCAACCGCGGCTGGTTCTTCCGGCGCCTCGATCTGCATCACTGGAACGTGGTGGATCTGCTGAACCTGGATGCCGAGCTGGCGCCGGCGCTGCTGGCGCGGGCAAGCGAGCTGCTGCTGACCCATCACGACGAACTGCGCAGCGTCTGGGCCCATCGCGACGGGCGCTGGCAGCAATGGGTCAGGCTGCCGGAGGAAATGCCGCCGAGCTTCTTCTCGGTCGATTTGTCGGCGTTGCCGGTGGCCGAACAGCGCGTCGCGGTCGAGGCTCTGTGCGCCGAGCTGCAGGCCAGCCTGGACATCGAGCATGCGCTGTTCAAGCTCGTGCATCTGCGCCTGGCCGACCAGTCGGCCCGGCTCTTGCTGCTCTACCACCATCTGCTGGTCGACAAGTACGCCTGCACGGTGGTGCTCGACGATCTGCGCGCGCTCTGCGAGGCGCTGCAGGCCGGCCGTGCACCGCAGCTGCCGGCCAAGACGGGCTCGATGGTCAGCCTGGCTCAGCTCTGGCAGCGCCGCGCGGCCCAACTGGGTGAACCGGATGTCGAGGGCTGGCGCCGCATCACGGCCGCCCGCTTCCGGCCCTGGCCCGAAGAAGCGGGCGAGCGGCCAGCATCGCTGCTGCCGGGCGCCGGCTTGCCTGGCTTCTCGCTGGTCCGCTGGACGGCGGCGCAAACGCGGCGCCTGCTGGAGCGCAGCCAGCGCAGCGGCGCACCGGCGCTGAACGATTGGCTGCACGCGGCCATTGCCGAGGCCTATGGTCGCTGGACCGGTTCGCCGGCGGTGCAGATCATTCAGGTGCACAACGGTCGCAGCCATCTGCCCGAAGACCTGGATTTGACCCGCACGGTCGGCTGGTGCGGCCATTACGCGGTGCTGGCGTTGGATCTCAACGGTGCTGACAGCGTGGAGGAGCGGCTGCAGCGGGCGCGCCAGGCGCAGGCCGCGCTGCAGGGCTATGAGGCCGACTACAGCCTGCTGCGCGATGCCCACGCCGATCCGGCCATTCGCGCCGCGATGGCGGCGCTGCCCGATCCGCAGCTCGAGTTCCAGTACCACCCGCCCTCGATGCAGCAGCTCGGCGCCGCCAGCGATGCACAAGCCTGGAGCAAGGCGCTGGAGGCGGCCGGCAGCACCGACGGGCCGATCCGCGCGCGCTTCCGGCCCTTCTCGGCCTGCTCGATTGACGAGGGCGTGCTCAGCTTTATCTGGGCCTATTGCCGCACGCAGTTCGAGCCGGCCAGCTTCGAGCGCTTCACGCACAGCGTCACCCAGATCCTCGATGAGTGGCTGGACGCCACCGCCCTCGAGGCACCGAACCCCGTCCATGTGTTGAACCCACAGTCATGAATCAGAACTCACAACATTCCGAAGACGCCTTGCTACCGGCGCTGCGCCGCGATCCGCTGCTGCGCCGCCTGCTCGGTGGCCAGCTGCTGTCTCATCTGGGCGCGCAATGCTCACAGGTCGCGCTGCCCTGGTTGGTGCTGTCACTGAGCGCCGATCCGCTGGCGGTGGGCACGGTGCTGGCGGCCATGCTGGTGCCGCGCTCGCTGCTGATCCTGCTCGGCGGCGTGGCGGTCGACCGCTGGGGTGCCCGGTCGGTGCTGCTGGCTGCGCAACTGGCCAATGCGCTGTTGCTGGGGCTTTTGTCTGCGGCGGTGTTTGCGCAAGCGCTGCAGATGAGTGGCGTGCTGGTGCTGGCGCTTGCATTGGGAACGGCCACCGCATTCAGCAGCCCGGCGGCAGCGGCCCTGGTGCCGCAGGTGATACGGCCGGAGCGGCAGCGGGTGGCCAACCGTGCCATGGTCGGCATGTCGCAGCTGGCCCTGTTCGCCGGGCCGCCGCTGGCCGGCGGTTTGATCGTCTTGTTGGGCGCCGGGCCGCAGGCCGGACAGTCGCAGCTCGGGCTGGCCTGGGCCTTTGGCCTGGATGCCCTGGGCTTTCTGGCCTCGACGCTGAGCGTGCTGGGCCTGCCGGCCTTGCGTCCAGCCGCTGCAGCCGAGAGCACCGAGGCCGCCGAGGCCACCGATGTCGGCGAACGGCCGGCACGACCGAACGTGCGCCAATCTCTGCTGGAGGGTTTTCGCGCGGTGCGCGCCGATCGCCAGCTGCTGACCAGCTTCGCCTACGGCGCCTTGGTGGCCCTGTGCGCCGCCGGGCCCATGCAGGTGGCGCTGCCGGTGCTGGCCGAGCAGCTGGGCCGCAGCTGGGGCGCTGGCGCCTACGGCCTGCTGCTGGGCGCATTCGGCGGTGGCTGTGTCGGCGGCACGCTGCTCGCCGGCTGGCGGCCGGATTGGCGTGCCGGCACCGTCGGCAACACCATGTTGCTGTTCGACGCCATCATCGCCTTGATGTTCCTGCTGCTGTCACAGCTGCAGCAGCTGTGGCTGATGGCGCTGCTGCTGGCCTTGTCCGGTCTGCTGTTCGGCTTTCTGCAGAACATGGTCTACCACTGGACCCAGCAGCGGGTGGCGCCGGCCATGCTGGGCCGGGCGATGAGCCTGTTCATGCTGATGATGTTGTCGATCGCGCCGCTGTCCATGCTGGGCTTTGGCGCCTTGCTGCGCTGGTGCTCGCCCAGCCAAGTGTTTGCCGTCAGCGGCGCGGGCGTGTTGCTGGTCGTGGCCGGGGCTTACTGGCATGGCCTGATGCCGCAGCTGCGTGACCGCAGCACGCTGGCCGGGGAGGCGGCATGAAGCGCCGTGATGATCTTGAGGTGCTGATCGTCGGCGCCGGGCCCACGGGGCTTTCAATGGCGCAGTTGCTGGCCCGCCAGGGCATCCGGGTGCGGGCGATCAGCCGCCACCGCGGCACGGCGCACACGCCGCGCGGCCACATCACCAATGCGCGGACGATGGAGGTGTTGCGCGATATGGGCCTGGAGTCGCGCGCCCGTGAGCTGGCCATGTCACAGGCCCTGATGCGCCACAGCCAGTGGGCCACGCAGCTGGCCGACGGTGAGGTGCTGGCCTCGCTGGACAGCTGGGGCGCCGGCCCTGAGCGCTTGCCCGACTACCAGCGCGCCAGCCCCTGCGCGCCCTGCAATCTGCACCAGCACCGGCTGGAGCCGCTGTTGCTCGATGCCGCACAGGGGGCTGGTGCCAGGGTCGACTTCGAGCAGGAGTTCCTGTCACTGAGCCAGGACGAGGAGGGCGTGCGCGCCGAGCTGCGCGATCTGCGCAGCGGCGAGGTCTACGAGCTGCGTGCCCGCTATCTGGTGGCCGCCGATGGCGCCAACAGCCGGGTGGCGACGCAGCTGGGCGTCAGCATGGACGACGAGCTGGTGCTGGGCACGGCGATCAGCTGCTGGATCGAGGCCGACCTGAGCCCCTGGGTGGCAGACCGCCCCGGCACGCTGTACTGGCTGTCGGCGCTGCATGCCGAGCGAGGCGTGCAATGTGCGACCTTGGTCAATGTCGAGCCCTGGCATCAATGGATGATGGCCTTTGGCGTGCCGCCCGATCAGATCGAGGCCGAGCTGCAGCCTGCCGCACTTCTGGCGCGGGCGCGGGCGGTGATCGGCGATGCCAGCGTGCCCATTGCGATCCGCGATGTCAGCCGCTGGACGGTGCGCCGGGCGGTGGCCAGCCGGATGCGCGTCGGCCGTGTCTTCCTGGCCGGCGACGCCGCGCACCGCCATCCGCCAACCAATGGTCTGGGCACCAACACCAGCATCCAGGACAGCTTCAACCTGGCCTGGAAGCTGGCCCTGGTGCTGCGCGGGCAGGCCGCAGACAGCCTGCTCGACAGCTACGAGGCCGAGCGGCTGCCGGTGGCGCGCGCCGTCGTTCACCGCGCCATGGAGTCCTCCTTCGAGATGCACGCGATGTTTGAGGCCATCGGCCTCTACCCCGGCCTGCCCAGCGAGGCGGCGGCAACGACGCTGGCCGGGCTGAAGGCTTCCAGCCCCGAGGGAGAGGCCCGGCGCGCGCGGCTGCAGCAGGCGCTGGCGCAGCAGAACTACCAGCTCAATGCGCTGGGCATCGAGATGGGTCAGTGGTACGAGCGGGGCGCCGTTGTCGGCGCCGGGCCGCGTCCCGCTGGCGATGCCGATCCCATCCTGCACTACCAGCCGCATGCAGTGGCCGGCGCGCCGCTGCCGCATGCCTGGCTGCAGCGGGGCGGCCAGCGCTGTTCGACGCTGGATCTGGTCGGCCATGGCCGTTGGGTGCTGCTGTGCGGCGCCGAGGCGGGGCCGTGGCGGCAGGCTGCGCAGCGGCTGTTCGAGGATCGCGGCCTGGGCCTGACGGTGATCTCGATCGGGCCCGACGCGGAGGTTCAGGATGTGGAGGGCCATTGGCTCACGCTCGCGCAGGCCGGGCCGTCGACCGCCTGGCTGGTCCGGCCCGATCGCCACATCGCTTGGCGCAGCGACAGTGCCGAGCAGGCGTTCGAGCAGCTGGATCAGGTGATGAACCAGTTGCTCGGGCCGCAGCCATGAGCCTCTGGCCGGGGCTGGCGACCTGCCAGGTCTGGCAGTTCAGCCTCGATGACGAGGCCTGGGACCAGGGCAATGGCTGGTTGAGTGCCGAGGAGTGGCAGGGCTTTGAGCGGCTGAAAGTGCTTGAGCATCAACGCCGCAGCCGCCGTGCTCGCATTGCCCTGCGCGGCTTGCTGGGCCTGGCTTGGGGTCTGGCGCCTCAGCGCCTGCTGTTGCAGCGAGGGCCGTTTGGCAAGCCCTGGATTCACGGTGTGCCGGGCCATTTCAACCTGAGCCACAGCGGCGGCCTGGCTTGGCTGGCGCTGGGGCCCGAGCCGGTGGGGCTGGACGGCGAGAGCGAGGTCTTGCTGGGCGACGATCTTGCCGGTTTGATGGACATCGTCTGCCATGCCGAGGAGCACCGGGCGGCGCCGCTGGACCTGGCGCAGCGCCGACGCTGGTTCTGCCGCCTGTGGACGCAGAAGGAGGCCTACTGCAAGGCGCTGGGCCTGGGCTTCCAGATCAATCCCTTGCAGCTGTGTGTCAAGGCCGACGAAGGGTGCGATGCCGTTCGTGATGAACGGCCGGGCGGGGCCGTGGCGCACCGGCTCTGCAGCCTGCCAGCGCCTGCCGGTCATGCGCTGAGTCTGTGCGTGCTCGGGCGCACCGTCACCGGACGTGTGCAGCCGACCGATGCCAAACAGACCCTCAGTGCTCTGGCCGCGGCCAGGCTTTGAAGCGTTCGCCAGGCGCCGAGCCGGCTTGTAGCTCGCGCCATGCCTGCATCAGCTCGCGCATGCGCAGCAGCTTCAGCCCTTCGACCTCGAGTGCCTTGGGCAGGCGCGGGTCCAGATGCAAGCGGGTGTCGGCCACCCGAGCCGCCCAATCAGGCGCCAATGCGCGCAGTTCCGGCGCATCGACGGCCGGGTGGCTGATCAGCAGCGACACGCCTTCGGGCAATCCACCTAACAGCCGTTGGCAGTGACTGAAACGGTCGCCGGCATCGTTCAGCGGCAGTTCGGCCCAGGCATCGAACAGCACCTGGCCCGCGGCGCTGGCTTGCAGCAGCTCACCATGGGCGCGCTGGGCGGCCTCGGCGCCGATATTGCACAGCCGGGCCAGGCCGTCGGCGCTGAGCCGTATCAGGCTGATCGGCAGGCCGTGCGTCATGCCCAGTTCGGCATAGATGCTCAGCAGGCCGGGGGCGACCAGGGTCAACATATGGCTGTCCAGATGGCTGGGGTTGAGGCCCAGGCTGCGCAGCCGCTGGATCTGCGCCTCCAGCTCCAGCCGCACTTCGCCAGGCCGGGCATGGGCATGGGTGTCGCGCGCCGAAGCCCAGAAGTAGCCCTGCGCATCGACCAGGCTGGACGCAGCCGCCAGGCCGCTGACCGGCGCGAAGCGAAAGCTCGACCATTCGCTGTTGAGCACCAGGTGGACGCCCAGATCATGGTCGCCGCGCAGGCACAGCTCGGCCAGTGCCGGCAGCCAGGGCGAAGGCGCCATCACCGAGGCCGAGCTGAGGCATCCCTGGGTGTGGATGCGTCGGTACGCCTCCAGCGTGGCCTGACACAGGCCGACATCGTCGGCATGCAGCACGACCGCGCGCTCGCCCGGGCGCAGGCCCAGCTTCTCCAACCATTGCAGACGGTTCATGGCGCGCTCAACTGTCGGCGCCGAGCAGCCGGCTGGTGTAGATGCCCGGCGTGGACCCCGGGATTTCAACCGCCTTGAAGTAGCGGCGCTGCAGCGGGGCGAAGTCGGGGCGTATGCCGCCGAGCACGGCGTAGGCATGGCCGTCGTCAGCCATTGCATGGAAGACGCAATTGCTCAGCGCATGGCAGAGCTGGGTGCCGCGCAGATCGGGGTGCAGGCCGATGGGGCCGGCAAAGCCGCGGCAAGTCACCTCGTAGGCCGCGAAGCCGACGATCTGCCCTTCGCGAATGGCCAGGAAAAGGCTGATCGGGTCACGCGCAAAGGCGGCACTGATCTCGTCGGCCCAGCCGCGGCTGAAATGCTGTCTGACCCAGTCCAGCACCTGGCTCTTTTCATAGGAACGGGCGCGGCGCAGGTCCAGCGCCAACTCGTCCAGGCAAGGCTGATAGCGCCCGCGCGAAGGCAGGTCGTAAAGCCGAATCAACATGTCCATGGCATCCCTCCGGCACCGCCGGTGGCTGGGCCGTCGGTCTGCGCCGACAGGGCTCGTTGGGCCACCAGCAACACTTCTGCTCTGTCCGGTGCCTTGGCAATGGCCAGGCCCGGAGGCTTACGAAACCGGCCGTACAGCTGTCCAGTTAGGAGATGAAATGTATACCAATGTAAGTCCAATTTATTCAGTGAAACCTCGGGGCTCAGCCCCTGCTCCGGCGGAGTTCGGCGGCGTGCTCGACGGCTGAACGCCACCCTGCATCTGTCGTGCTTCTGCTCCGCACCGCTCCTGGGATGCGAGCCTGTTCCAGGCAGAACGATGGCGCTTGTCGGCGGCGCCGGCCTTGTGTCCGGTCGGGCATGTGAGCGGCCCCGAGGCGGGGTATTCCCACATGGCGACCAATAAAATACCAGTCACGATGGCAACCCTGGCCGACCCGCTCACGTCGGCTTGATTCCGAATCAACATGCCCATGAAGACCCAACGCATTGCCATCATCGGCGGCGGCACCGCCGGTTGGTTGGCTGCCAACCACCTCGGCCGCGAGTTGCACGCCGATCCTGAGGTTGAGATCACTGTGATCGAGTCCGAGGATGTGCCCATCATCGGGGTGGGCGAGGGCACGGTGCCTTCGATCAAGGCGGCGCTGCGCCGATTTGGCATCTCCGAGGCGGAGCTGTTGTTGTCTTGCGAGACCACCTTCAAGACCGGCATCAAGTTCCAGGGCTGGTTGGATGCGGGCCGGCATGGCCCCGAGAACTTCTACTACCACCCGTTCGCGACACCGTTCCCTGGTGGTGTGGACATCGCTCCGTGGTGGGTGCAACAGGGCCATGAGGCGCCAGCCTTCCACCATGTGTCCATGAGTGCGGGGCTGTCCGAGGCCGGACGCTGCCCCAAGCGGGTCGAATCGGGCGCCTACGAGGGGGAGGTTGACTATGCCTACCACGTCAACGCGCATCAATTCGCCAAGCTGCTGGCGCGCAATGCGCAGCAACGCTTTGGCGTCAAGCATCGCATGGCGACGGTGCTGGGCGCCGAGCGCCAGCCAAATGGCGACATCGGAGCCCTGAGAACAAAGAATGGCGAGCGATGGGCCTTTGACTTCTATGTCGATTGCAGTGGGTTTGCTTCATTGCTGACCCAGCAGGTGTTGAAAGTGCCCTTTGTCGACAAGTCTCACCAGGTCATGACCGATACGGCGCTGGTGCAGCAAGTCCCTTTCGAGCCCGGTGCAGCGATTCCACCCTACACCCTGGCGCGCGCCCATGAAGCGGGCTGGATCTGGGACATTCCGGTGACCGAGCGGCGCGGCACGGGCTTTGTCTATGCCAGCAGTTGCATGAGCGAGGATGCCGCCGTCCAGGCGTTTGCCCGCTACCTGGGACGTCCGCTTCAAGGCTTCGAGCCACGCAAGATCGCGATGAAGATCGGCTTCAGGCAGGAGTTCTGGACGCACAACTGCGTGGCCTTGGGCTTGGCGCAAGGCTTTGTCGAGCCACTGGAGGCCACGTCCATCCTGTTGACCGATTTCAGTGCCAACCTGCTGGCCAAGAATTTCCCGCGCCAGCTTGGTGATGCCGGCGCCTTGCGGGGGCATTTCAATGCAGCGACCCGGTATGCCTGGGAGCGCGTGATCGATTTTGTGCAGCTGCACTACCACCTCTCGGATCGCGAGGATTCCGAGTTCTGGCGTGCGCAGCGATGCCCGACCCATCTCTCGGCCGTGCTGAGGGAGCGGCTTGCCAAATGGCGCTTGCTGCCGCCCCATTCCACCGACTTTTCAAGCCGGTTTGAGCTGTTCAATGTCGAGAACTTCCTGTACGTGCTCTACGGCATGCACTTCGCGACACAAGGCTTCCCGATCTCCGACTTGGAGCGGCAGGATGGTGCCGAACAGCTGGCGCAGATCCACGCCCATACCCGGCAACTGCTCAAGACCTTGCCATCGCATGAGGACTGGCTGCGGGGCCTGCGTCGCGCGGCGGGACGCTAGTCTTTGCTGGAGGCGCCCGGCGATCGCGGGCGGGCCAAACAGCCGTTCCAGAGCGACTGCAAGACGAAAAAAAGGCCCGGCATTGCCGGGCCTGAATGCCGGGGCGAGCGGGTCTTAGAACTTCACGCTCAGACCGAGGCGGTAGCTTGTTTCACCCATGAAGGACCAAGCGGGATAGCCGAGCTTCATGTTCGACTTCACGTTCTTGTTGTCCACTGCGGCGACGCCGTACTGCACATCGTCTTGCTTCAGCAGGTTGACGGCTTCAAACGTCAGGCGCAGCGACTTGTTGATGTTCCAGCCGGCGCTGAAATCCAAGGAACCGTAGGGATCGTGCATGCGGTAGTTGTAGTAGCCGCTTTCACGAATCATGTACTTGGAGCGCCAGTTGTAGGCCAGACGCGCAGAGTAATCCGCAGTTTCATAGAACCCGACCAGGTTCATGTTGTGCTTGGAAGAATCCGTGAACACCGTCAGCTCATCGGGATAGCTGTTGGCAGGTGCCTTGGCATCTGAATAGGTGTAGCTGCCAGCAAAGCCGAAGCCATTGGCGAAGCTGTGGTTGAGCTGCAGTTCCAGGCCGTTGATCTTCGCGCCGCCGCCGGTGACATAGGTCGTGGTCGTCCAGCTGTCGACCTTGCTGAGCGGATCCACCACGTTCAGCTTCTGGTCGCGCTTGACGATGGCCGTGCCAAAGTTGTCGATGCTCTTATGGAACAGGGTGGCCGCGACCATATTGCCGCGCCCGTAGTAGTACTCGATGCCCAAGTCAAACTGCTTCGACGATTGCGGCTTCAAAGCCACGGAGCCGTAGAACATGTTCTCGTTGCCCGCACGATCGTCGTCATAGCCAGCCTGCTTGACAAGCATCCGGTCGAAGTTGGGGCGTGTAATGGCCTTGGCCGCTGCAACACGCAGGATCGTGTTGCGATCAAGGTTGTAGGCCGCATTCAGGCTCGGCAGCCAGTCGCTGTAGCTGGCCTTCTCCTCGCTGATGTTCTTGCTCCAGCCCGAGTTGTTCGGGATGTCATCGGGCTGCGGTTTGCCATCAAACACATAGGCACGGCCCGTCACATTCGTGTGGATGTAGCGCAGGCCGAAGTTGCCGCGCCAGCCGGCTTTCTCGAACTCGAACATGCCGTAGGCCGCCGTGTTCTTTTCCTCGATCTGGCCGAAACTCGAGCGCTGCTGGGTCCAACCCGCAGTATTGGCTGTGTAGATCGCCTCCATTGCATCGAGGTTTGCACCGGGGAAGGACCAGCCATTGGTGCCCATCTTGATGGTGCCGTTGCCGTAGAGATCGCTCACATTGCCGGGCGTCTTCGTGGCTTTCCATCCGGTCG
The DNA here is from genome assembly GCF_058794035.1 of Roseateles sp. GW835-FHT13E02. Lineage (NCBI taxonomy): Bacteria > Pseudomonadati > Pseudomonadota > Betaproteobacteria > Burkholderiales > Sphaerotilaceae > Roseateles > Roseateles sp. GW835-FHT13E02. The sequence goes on along the minus strand of NZ_JBXAGJ010000009.1, from coordinate 9,460 downwards.
CGCGAATGCCGTCTTGCTCGTACTTGTGGTGTGTGGCGCGCAGGCCTGCCTTGAATGAGGTCAGGCCGTTCCAATCGAGATCAAACGTGCCATCGACCTGGGCGAAGCGCTCTTTGTCCGAGTTCGGCTGCTGCAGGTCCCGTGCCCAGCCGGTGGGCAGCACTTGCTTGGGCAGATTGGACAGAGAGACATCCATCGAGCTGGCCGGAGAGATGACAACTTCTTTGCCGGTAGCATCGATCGTGCCCTTGAACTTGGGCAGGTTGGGGGTGCCGAAGCCGTCGTCCCACCAGCCGAACCCGTAGTTCATGGTGTGGCTGGTGCCACCCTTGGCCTTGGTTTCACCCGCCAGCGCATCCAGCTTGAAGCCGTCGGCCTTGAAGCTGCCGTTCAGGACCAGGCTGTCCGAGCTCATCTTGCCGCGGCGAGCCCAGGTCTGCATGAAGGTGTTGATCGGGCTGGTCTTGCCGTTCATGCCGTAGTCGCCGGCCACGCACAGGCCCGCAGCGTTCTTCTGCGTGCAGTTCGACACCTGGCCCGGGTCTTCGTTCAGGCCGAAGAACAGGTAGTGGTTGCTGTTCAGGTTGTCACCGGTGAGCTCCAGGTTCAGATAGTTCAGGCCGAGCTCGATGTTGTCGCTGGGCTTGGCCTGCAGCGTCACGTTCACAGCATTGCGCTTGCGGTCCTGAACGAAAGTGGCAGGAGCCACGTCGCCAGCCCAGCTGTTGTCCGACTCGATACCGCGGCGAACGTACTCACTCTTCTCCATCGCCCCGGCCACCAGCACACCGAAGGTCTTGGCTTCGTTGCGCCAGCTGTACAAGCCAGCCACATCCTTGGAGAGGTCCGTGCTGACCGTACCCTTGCCGAGCTTGACGCCACCGAACACCGAGTTCGGCTTGAGGTCCAGAGGCTTGCGCGTCTTGACGATCACGGTTCCGCCAATGCCACCTTCGGTCAAGTCGGCCTGGGAAGACTTGTAGACCTCCATGCCGCCAATCAGCTCGGAAGGCAGCAACGAGTAGTTGAATGAACGATCCACGGTCGCTTGGTCATACCAACCCGTCGATGCGACGGTCTGGCCATTGAGCGTGGTGTAGGTCATCTGCGGGTCCGACCCCCGGATTGACACCGAAGCGCCCTGGCCGAAGGCTCGTCCCACCGAAACACCCGGCAGCCGGCCCAGCGACTGGCCAACGTCGGAGTCGGGCAATTTGCCCACATCTTCGGCCGACACCGCGTCCACCACGGCGCTGGCGTTCTTCTTGATGTTGACGGCGGATTCCAGCGAGGCGCGGATGCCGGTGACCACCACCTTCTCCAGCTGACTGGAGTCCGTGGCCTTGGTGGCGTCGGCCTGCTGCGCTTGCACGGCCAGCGCCGTGCTCAGCAGTGTCAGAGCCACCGCAGTGGCGATCGGCGTGTGCTTGACCTTCATGAATGCTCCTTGGTGTGGCCGGCGTCGGAAACGGTCCGGCATGTTTTGTGGGTGAGGACCGGGGCCTGCGATGGCCGGATGGACTGGTTCGATCTCGGCTGCCCAAAAACGAACAACCAATGAAATACCAATGCGCAAAATGTATGGTGCCACTATGCTACCAATTAAGGGCCCGTGCTTACCCTGTTGTTGCATCCTCGCGATCTGAGTCTTGGAGGCGCACTAGGATCATCAAACCGGGCGGTGGCCTGTTTTTTCCGCATTGCGTCGAGGGGCATGGATGAAGTCAGTGGAGGTTTGCACGGCTCAGGACGAGCCAGTGCTGCGCGAGCGTTTGGAGGCTCGGCGTACACCGTTGGTTCTCAGGGGTTTGGTCGCCCAATGGCCGGCCGTGCATCGAGGCCGCGAAGGCGAGACGGCCATTTGCGACTACCTCGGCCAGTTTGATCGGGGGCATTTGGTGGTCGCCACAAAGACCCGCGCCGCTGCACGTGGGGTGATGGGCTACAACGAAAGCCTGACTGACTTTTCTTTCGTCAAAGCTCGCATGAGCTTGGGGGAGTTCATCGCCAACTTGAAGGCTTTTCTGCCGGTGCATGGGGCCCCCGCGATCGCGGCACAGTGCGCCAAGGTCAGTGAGGTGATCCCGGGTTTCAGCGAGGAAAACCGATTGCAGGCCTTGCCCGGTGTGGTGCCCAATTTTTGGTTGGGCAATGCGCTCACCGTGCCGGTGCACCACGACCATCCTTACAACGTGGCTTGTGTGGTGGCCGGGCGTCGGCGCTTCACCCTGTTCGCACCTGAACAGGTGAGCAATCTCTACATCGGCCCCTTGGAGCACACCCCATCGGGTGCGCCCATCTCGGTCGTTCACCCCCAATCGCCGGATCTGACGCGCTATCCGCGCTACCGCGAGGCGCTGGCTTCGGCCTCTGTGGCTGAACTGGAGCCCGGTGATGCGCTGTACATACCTCCGCTGTGGTACCACCAGGTCGAAGCGTTGGAGAAGGTCAATTTGTTGATCAATTATTGGTGGCCGGTGCAGGGGCAGCCGCAATTGCCCAGTCCGGCTGCCACGCTGATGCAGGCGATCCAGGTGCTGAATGCGCTGCCTGCCGCGCAACGCGAGGCCTGGGCGGCCCTGTTCAATCACTATGTGGTGCAGCGCGAGCTTGATCCCAGTGCGCATATTCCTGAGCCCTGGCGTGGTGCGCTGGCCCGGCGATCCTGAGACCGAACGAGGATGAGTTCAATGCAAGCGATGAAGGAGTTAGGCAGCATCAGCCGCACGCAGTTCGAGCGCGAGGTGCTGCCAGCCTATGAGCCGGTGGTCTTGCGCGGTGTGGCCGCGCATTGGCCCCTGGTGCAGCAGGGGCGGGCGGGGCTTGAGCCCTGTCTGCGCTATTTGATGGGCTTTGACCAAGGCAAGCCGGTCGATGCCTTGCTGGCCAAGCCCGAGCCTGTGCGCGCCTTTGGCTACCGGCCAGAGCTGGACGGCTTCAATTTCATGCATGACAAGCGGCCGCTTGCCACCCTGTTCGAGCAGCTGTGGCGCTACAGCCATTTTCCGGATCCGCCGAGCCTGGCCGTGCAGAGTGTGGCGGTGGCGGAGGCTTTGCCAGGGCTGGCGCAGGCCAACGAGCTTGCGTTGCTGGATGCGGCGCTCGCGCCCCCACGGATCTGGATTGGCAACCGTGCCACTGTGCCTGCGCATTTCGATGACTCGCACAATGTGGCCTGTGTCGCGGCAGGCCGGCGCCGCTTCACTCTTTTGCCGCCGCAATGCGCGCCCTTGCTCTATATGGGCCCGCCCGATCATGCGCCGACGCAGGCGCCGATGTCGGTGGTTCGTGACTTGTACCAGGCCGATCCGGCAAGCTTCCCGCTGGTTCAGCAAGCACTGGAGCAGGCTCAGGTGGCCGAGCTGGAACCCGGCGATGCGATCTACATTCCGCCACTCTGGTTCCATCAGGTCGAAGCCTTGGCACCGCAGCTCAACATCCTGATGAACTACTGGTGGCGGCCGGCCCCTGCGCCGGGCCGCAAGGATGATCTGCATCTGCCAGCGATGCGTTTGTCCATGCTTGCCTTTCGCCACCTGCCGGCCGCGGAACGCCAGGCCTGGCTGGCGCTGTTCGCGCACTATGTCTTTGGCGCCGAAGCGGAGGCGCTGGCCCATATCCCGGAACCGCAGCGTCATCTGTTCGGCCGCATCGATGCCGGTACCGAGGCGAGGCTCCGCAAAGAGCTGGCGGACTTTCTGAAGGTCTGAGGTGCTCTTGCGGCTTGCGGCCGCTACCAGAGGTAGAGCTGCAAGGTCTTGTCGCCCACGCGCGGCGGGATGTTGGCCAGCAGCTCGCGATGGTCCGGAAAGTTCAGGCTGCTGCGTGCAACAAAGTCGTCCACCGCATCGAGGCGATGCCGTCCTTCATGCGCACTGGGCGGGCGCAGGTCTTCAGCTTCGGGAAAGATGCCCATGCCAGCCAGCAGTGCGTACCAGGAGACGATGGGGTAGCCGTGTCCGCAGCGCCCTGCTTTCAGCGCTGCAGCCAGAGGTTTGCGCGCCATCCAGGTCATCAGCACAGTCTGCAGTGATTCCGACAGGTTCATGTTTGCAGCGTTGGCGCGCCAGTAGTCCGTGTCGCTGCGGGAGTTGGTCTTGTAGTGAGCGACGATGTAGTCCCGCGTGTTCTCAAAGCGAGAGGCCATCCCCTCGTTGAACTTGTGCTGTGCGGCCGGGCCGACATCGCCCTGTTCCAGGGCTTCCACCAGCATGGATGCGGTGCGTTGCACGAACAGCAGCGCGGTGGCTTCGAGCGGTTCGATGAAGCCTTGAGACAAGCCCACGGCCACGCAGTTGCGATTCCATTGCTGGGCCATACGGCCGACGCGCATCTTGAGGTGCCGGGCCGGTGTGTCGGCGTCCAGCAAACCCAGGTGCCGACGCAATTCGGTCTCGGCCTCGTCGGCGGAGCAATGTGCGCTGCTGTAGACATAGCCATTGCCATATCGGTTGGTCAGTGGAATCTTCCAGGCCCAGCCATGACGTAAGGCGGTCGACATGGTCTGCGACTCGATCGGCCCCTGCAACTCGGTCGGCATGGCGATGGCCGCATCGTTGAAGAGATTTTCTGCGTAGGAAATGAAGGGTGTCTGCAGCGCCTGGCCGATCAGCAGCGACGCGAAGCCGCTGCAGTCGACGAAGAAATCGGCCTCCACCGACTGCTCGCCATCGAGTTGCAGGCGGGCGATGTCACCGTGCTCGTTGAGTTGCACCTGTGTGACATGGCGCTGCACATGCCGAACTCCGCGCTCCACGGCCTTGCGCCCGAGGAACTGCCCCAGCAGGGTCGCGTCGAAGTGATAGCCGTACCAGATGTCAAAGGGAAAGCTGTGTTGGGCTCGCGGCCCACGGCCCTGACGGGCCAGCGCCGCAGCGACAAAGAAGCGGTCAGGGTGGGCGTGCACATCGGCACCTTCCAGCCGGGCGTGCACGTTGTCGACGAACTGATGCATGGTCATGTTGTCCAGCATCGACGCGAAGGGGTGGAAATAGCGCTCGAAGCCCGGCTTGGTGGACCAGTTCTGAAAAGTGATGCCACTTTTGTAGGTGGCGTTGCAGGCGGGCATCCACTCTGATTCTTCAATGCCCAGACCGTCGAAGAAACCGCGCAGCCAGGGCGTCGACCCTTCGCCCACACCGATGATGCCCACCTGCGGTGACTCGACCACGGTCACTTGCAAGCGCGGCCCATAGGCCGTACTGGCGAGCATCAAGGCCGTCATCCAGCCCGCTGTTCCGCCGCCGACCACACAGACGTGGCGAACCGGTGGCGGTGCGTCCGTGGTGCCGCCCGCCGGGCGTGCATTTAGTTGTTGGTTGAAAACGGTGGCAGTGTCGGCCATGAGCAAGTCGCCAGTAAAAAGGGGAGCGTGATGAACACGCCCCCCCTTGATTGTGGTTCAACCTGGGCACTGCGGAAGCCCGAAGGCATCGCGAGCGCCCTGGTGCATCAGTACTTGATGCGTGCGGTCAGGTAGAACTGGCGGCCATTCTTGTAGATGGCGCGCGGCTGAGACTCAAAGTCACCGAAGTACTTCAGGGTCGGGTCGTTCAAGTTCTGTGCGTCCAGGCTCAGCGCAAAGTTGTCGTTGAACTTGTAGCCCAGCGAGGCCGACAGGACGCCGCCGCCTTGTTGGTAGTAACGGCTGCCACGGTCACGTCCGAGGTAGTTGTTGGACGAGTAGCCGTAGTTCACGCGGGCCGAGAAGTTGTCGTTCTCGAAGTAAGCACCCAGATTGGCCGAGTGCTTGACCGATCCGCGCAGGTCCTTGCCGTCTTCATCGTGCGCGTCAGCATAGGTATAGCTGCCGCTGACGCCGAAGTTCTGGAAGACCGGGGTTTCAAACGCGAACTCCAGGCCCGTGACGCTGGCCTTCTTGTTGATCTGGGTTTGCAGATCGAACTGGGCCGTCACGAACGTGCCGGGTGGCACCACGGGGCCGCCCACGGTCTGACGCAGGTCGGTGGTGTATGTGCCGCGCTTGACGCCTTCGGTGATGTAGCTGCCCAGATGCATGTGGAAGGCGCCCATCGAAACGAAGGCGCGCGGTGCGAAGTACCACTCCACATTGGCGTCAAAGTTCGTCGAACGGATCGGATCCAGATCCGGGTTGCCGGCGCTGCCGGTGCCGATCGTCTTGCCGGTCGCATCGGTGTAGCCACCCAGGTTGCGAGCAGCCGAGAGCGCCGTGTAGTCCGGGCGAGTCAGGGTACGCGACAGGGCCAGACGAGCCACGACCTTCGGCGTCACGTCGATGCGGACGCTTGCGCTCGGGAGCAGGTCGGTGTAGCTGTGCTTGTTGTATTCCTGATAGGCGCCGCCTTCGGCGTACCAGGGCGAAGCTGCCCAGCCCGGCTTGGTCTTGTCGGCGGTGGGCACCCAGATCAGAGTCGTGGTCTTGGTGTTCACCACGCGCAGGCCCACATTGCCGCTCCAGCCTTCACCTTCCAAGTTGCCCTGCACGAAAGCGGACTTGACGGATTCCTTGACGGAGTATTCGGCGTCCAGGCGACGACGGGTTTCGGGGTTGCGGTTGGCATACTTCGCGCCCCAGGCCGCCATCGCTTCAGCCGAGGGGAAGCGGATGTTGGTCGGGAAGCCGCTGCCCAGACCCGAGCCGAAGTTGCTCGGGTAGGCGCCGGTGTACTCGCTGTCCTTGATGGGGTTCTTGCCGGCGTCCGGGCCCGGGCCTTGGCCGACGATGGGGCCATCGGTGTAGCGCTTGTGCTCGGCACCACGCAGACCGAAGGAGAGGCTGCGCAGCATGCCTGCGTCCAGCGCGTACTCACCGTCCACTTGGGCCCAGGTTTCCTTGTCTTGAACGACGACGTTCTGGTCACCGAACACCCAGTCCATCGGGTAGGTCACACCGTCCACAGCCGGGGCTTGCGTGATGCTGAAGGAGGGAGCCGAGCTGCCACCATTCAGCTTGAAGCTGGAGGCGGTGCCCATGATGGCGCCTTCAAACACGTCCTGGCGCAGGGTCTTGCCCTTGCCGTTGGAGGTGCCCACATTGCCCTTGAACTTCAGCGCGTCATTGACCTTCCAAGAGCCGTCCAGGCTCACGAAACCGGTCTCGGCCGACGCCTTGCGCGAGATCAGGTCATACGCACCAATCTCAATCGGCTTGGTGAAGGTGTAGCTGGCGCTGGTCAGGATCTTGGTGGTGGGATCCACCGTGATGTTGGAGATGGTGCCTTCACGGCCCGCTTCCGTGCGGCCGAGCGACCACCAGTTGGACAGCAGGTAGTTGCGGTTGTAGTTGTCCGCATCCATCTTGGACGAGAAGCCGGTCAGGGTCAGGTCGATGTCCTTGGTCGGCTTGATCTGGGCGCTGATCAGGCCGCCCTTGCGCTCACGCTCTTGCGTGAAGTAGGCGGAGCCCATCAAGTTGGGGAAGGTCGCGCCCTTCAATTGCGGGTGGGCGGCGATCAAGGCGTCGCCATTGCCCAGGTCGGTGAAGGGCTGCAGCGCGATCAAGCCGTCATGGGCCAGGGTTTCGACGCCGTCACGACGCAGCGAACGCTTTTCGTTGAAAACTTGCACCAAGACGCCGAAGGTCTTCTGATCGTTCTTGTAGTTCAGCAGGGCGCTCAGCTGCGGGTCGGTCTTCTTGGGCAGGTCGGCATGCACGGCACCGACGCTGGCTTCAAAGGTCAGGGCCTTGGCGAAGTCCAGCGGCTTGCGGGTGATGATGTTGACCGAGCCGGCCGTTCCGCCTTCGGTGTCGGAGGCCTGGGCGCTCTTGTGGACTTCCACGCGGCTCACCAGCTCGGAGGGCAGCAGCGAATAGCTGACGCTGCGGCCGACGCCGGAGCCGGTCTGGTCCAGAACAAACCAGTCGCCGTTTGCCACGGCGTGGCCGTTCAGCAGGGTTTGAGTCAGGCTGGGGTTGGTGCCGCGCAGACCCACACGATCACGCTCGTCAAAGCCGCCCGAACCACCCGAAGGGCTGTTCAGAATGGTCACGCCAGGCACGCGGGCCAGCGAGTCGGCGACGTTCTTGTCCGGCATCTTGCCGATGTCTTCGGCCGAGATGACATCCACGTGGGTGTCGGCATTGCGCTTGACGCTCAGAGACTTCTCTTGCGAAGCACGAATACCCGTCACGACCACTTGCTCAAGCTGATTGGCTTCAGGCTTGGCCGGCTTGGTTTCTGCGGTTTGAGCCTGCGCTGCCAGCGTCACGCTCAGCAAGGTGAGCGAAACCGCTGCCGCGATCGGCTTTTGTTTGACCTTCATAACTGCTCCTCGATATGGCCGGTATGGATGAGTCGGCCTGTTAAGACGCGGAACCGGCAGCAGACCAATCTGCAAATTGGTCTGAGCCTGGTGCCTCCTTTGACGTACGAATGCAACCAATGCCATGCCACTATACGACCCGCTAGTGCCACTTTGCTACCACTTTTCGGTTCGTGTTTTCCCTGCTGTGGCGAGCGTGCCACCATGTTTTTTGGTACTTGCTCATGCCGCCCGTGCTGAGTCGAGAGGAGTGGGGTGAAACTGGCGCTGCGGACCACTGTCACGCAATCTTGGTAGCACATTGGTATTGCTGGGCGGGCGGCGTGCCTTGTGCTGGAACAGGGCTGGCTATGGGCTTGGGCTTGCGTGAAACGCCTGCGTGTGTGGAGCCTGTCTTCGGTCGTGAATCTTTCGCTCGTGAATCTGCTTGGCTTCAGTTGATGGGGGGCTGTTGCGGAGGCCGGTGCGGAGAAGTGTGTCCAAAAGAGCCGGCTGCGACCAACGGTCCTTTGTTCAGGGTGTTCGCCACCGGCAAACCCCCTGGGGTCTGGGGCGTTTCGGGATGGGTGTCTGGGTGCGCCCAAGCGCTCGCGGCCATGGCCCTGAAAGATTTTCAGAAAATTTGTTGGCGCAGGAAAAATGCTGTGCTACAGTAGCGGGCTTGCCTCGGAGGGGTGGCCGAGTGGTTAAAGGCAGCAGACTGTAAATCTGCCCGCTTACGCGTACGCTGGTTCGAATCCAGCCTCCTCCACCAAGGCAAACGCTTTTCTTGATTCGAGCTGTCGGCTGGTCCGGCAGCTCGATCCCAAGTCAAGTGGCAAGGCTCCCGGGCGGGAGTAGTTCAATGGTAGAACCTTAGCCTTCCAAGCTAATGACACGGGTTCGATTCCCGTTTCCCGCTCCAGAGTTGGGTGAGAAGCGAAGCAGTGTCAGTTTGTGTCGTCACGGGTTTGTGGTTCTCTGCAAGCAGCCTGCAAACCCGTGCCGATGCCCATGTGGCTCAGTGGTAGAGCACTCCCTTGGTAAGGGAGAGGTCACGCGTTCGATCCGCGTCATGGGCACCACCTCTTTTCTTCTTCTAGTCTGATCGAGTCCTTCTCAGGAGCGCAGAAATGGCAAAAAGCAAGTTTGAACGCACTAAGCCGCACGTCAACGTCGGCACCATCGGTCACGTGGACCATGGCAAGACGACCCTGACGGCTGCGATCGCGACCGT